>JASLFQ010000154.1 GCA_030150595.1 Aquirhabdus sp. | reverse complement strand
AACCGCTTCCAGTCGGCCTGAGTAACTCTGCCAATCGGTGATATTACGACTGACCACTGTTGCCACATCAACCGTAGCAGCAGGCTGAGCACTTGCACTCGGAGTCGCTTCTGCACTCGCATGACGGCTACTAATGGCAATTGCACCACCACCAGCAACCAATACTGCGATCACTGTCGCTGACAAGACGAGACGTTTGGATGAAAAAGACATGACACACCCCTTTTTGTTCGATTAGAAAGCCGTAAAGGACACCAAAATGGTGTCCGAAGATGTGGTGGCTTTCCTGATGTTCGAATCATAGGAGTTTGCCTTATACGAATAAATATATAATATTTGACAACACTATTCGTTTTAAACTAATAATAGGCAATCATATTACGCGCCTAAGAATCATCAGAGAAGGTTATGGATCGTTTTCAAGCCATGCAGGTATTTACCAAAGTCGTTGATACTAATAGCTTTAGCCTTGCCGCTGATAGCCTTGGACTGCCGCGCGCAACAGTGACTACGACCATTCAAGCATTGGAACGACGTCTACAAGTTCGATTGCTGAATCGCACGACTCGAAAAATTAGTCTCACACCAGATGGTGCGGTGTATTACGACCGTTGTATCAGGATTTTGGCGGATATCGAGGATAGTGAATCTTCCTTCCATGATCTTGAACGTGGTCCACGTGGACGCCTGCGCATTGACGTGCCGCCATCAATCGGTCGCCTTATTCTGATCCCGCAACTTTGCGAATTTCATAGCAAATATCCAGACATAGAACTGGTGATTGGCTCGACCGATCGGCCAGTTGATCTCGCTGGTGAGGCTGTCGACTGCGTCATTCGCGTCGGTGAATTACAGGATTCCAGCATGATTGCCCGACGTATTGGCACGTTTCAGGGCGTCACAATGGCAGCGCCCTCTTATCTAGCAAAATATGGCGAACCAAAAACCATTGAAGAACTGAAAAAACATCGCGCTGTTAATTATTTTTCAAGTCGGACTGGGCGGAATTTTGATTGGGATTTCGTGATTAATAATGCAATCACTGAGGTTAAAGTAGATGGGATTGTTTCTGTAAATGATATGGACTCTTATATTGACTTGGCATTACAAGGTTTTGGCTTGATTCAATGTGCGAGATTTATCGCGATGCCTCACTTAGAATCTGGTGCATTGGTCGAAGTGCTTCCACAGTGGACTCCTGCACCCATGCCAATTTCTGCGGTTTATCTACAAAATCGTCATCTTTCACCTAAAGTCCGCGTATTTGTGGATTGGGTGACTGAACTCTTTAGTCGTTGTCCACTCCTGAGCGGCTGCACCATGTCTGGCGACGAGAAATGTCAGTTTGCGGGGAAAAGTAGCGGACATACCGTGCGCGCCTTGGTAGAACAACAAAATATTGCCGAAGCGCTGGTACTCAGTGCTTAAAAAAATGAAAAAGCCGCGATTATTAAAGTTAATCACGGCTCGATTGATCTATTTCGTCGCAGTTAAAAAAACCAAATAGAAAAGAATAGCGTTCATTTTCGTTCAGGAAGAATCACCACTTGGCAAAATGCTTCTCCAGCAATCCCATTTCACCATCCAAAACAATTGACTGAGAATCGCAAGTTATCATGCCAGAAACCGATGATACCCATTGATTAAAATGACTCGCTACCAAGGCTAAATTGAGCGACTCTTGGCGGCACCAACCTGTTTTCACCGTCAAATCAACGGACTGATCCGCCGAATAGACATGCCAAGTTGAGCTATTATTTACTTTATCTTCTTCGACTAACTCAAACATGATAGGTGGAATTTCAAAAATCTTACCATTAACCCATAACGCATTTTCAGTACCAAAACCCTGATTGACACCCATCGCAAAATTCAGCCCAACGCGCTGACCACTAGCAACTGTCGCAGATACACTGAGCCAATGCCAAGAAGTTCGATAATTCAGATAACCACAGCTATCATCCGTTGCCGCCAAATATCCATCTTCAGGTGAAATCTCAACGCGCTGACCTTGAAGCAAATAATAGCCGCGTACTTCTTCCGCTGTTTGCTTCTGTGTATACGTCCAACCTGTTGCACCCGTTGGATTACATAATGCTAAAGGCTCAACTTGAGACACATCAACAGTCGCCTCAAGTAAGCATTCTTTGGCTTTTGTGACTTTAACTACGCGCTTTTGATCGGCACGCTTAATTTCAATTCTAAAATTACCCTTTTGAAAAACACAGTGTGCTTGATCTGCAGGATTCTCAATTGTCGTATTACGAGCTAATGGCTGTAATTCTGAAAATTCTTGAACTGTATTGGTTTTCTTATCGTATATATAGAAGAAACCATTCCCCACCCAACCCAAGTCAACCACAGCCAGACCAATCATCACATCTTGATTATTGATGCCAATAAACTGAAATGATTTGAAGCCAAATTTACGTTTTAATTTTGCCTTAAAACCTGTTAATGGCTGATTAAAGGGTGACATTAATCTAAAGTCATCCACATTAATCACAGAAGGTGTCGCTTTAAAACGTCCATAACGCGGCTGACCATTAACGATCAAAGGTGTATCCATTCCAAACTCTCAGCCAAAAAAATAACCAATAAAAGATAAATACTTATGCAGATTGAACCACATCAGAATCAGAAAATACAGGCATCATATTTTCCAAGCCATTTTCACGTTTGACTTGCTCAGCCATCATATTTGCATCAACCTTAGCAAAAGCATTAGGTGCATAACGACGTGCTAAAGCATTGAGTTTCTTTTCAATTGCTTTAGGCAATTTAATACCTAATGGATTTGACTCTTGCAGATCAGGAGATGAAATCACACGTGTGCCCATGATGTAATCAAACCAAGGTTTGGTCACACACCAATTTGCATCTTGATTGGTATTCATATGATGATCGTAATGCCAAGGAATCTTTTTTTTACCCCACTCTGGATCAAGATGTGATTTACGGTGAGTATTATAATAATTCCAGCCACAATAATAAGATGTCAGCGTAAACAGTGGTGCGACTGGGAAAGCAAGTGTCGTCAGACCAGCAAGCATAAGTACACCGCGGATTTCCAGACGTCCTGCATCATTTTCTAAAGGATGCTCATAAAGCTCCTTATCATAATACGTATCCAAACGCGCACGACGATGATGCGCCCAATGATTCTTCATCCGCTTTTGATCAGGCGATTTACGCCCGCCACCCGCTTGCGGAGTTCCGTGTAAGGCATACTTATGTGTATACCACTCCACGCCATTGGCAAAAAATAGCGCAACAGGAATTCCTAACATAATCCTCACCCAATCCGTGGATAACAAATAGCACTTTCACTATATTGATCTGATTTAAGGTTAATATCTACAATTTTTTATTTTCTGATCAGTCCATTTCTACAAATAAAGATGCTCTATTTTGTCCCATAAAAAAAGACACCCGAAGGTGCCTTTTTTACATCATCAAGCAATTACTTGATAATTTTAGCTACAACGCCCGCACCAACAGTACGACCACCTTCACGGATCGCGAAACGTAGACCTGGGTCCATCGCGATTGGGTGAATCAATTCTACTGTCATTTGGATGTT
>JASLFQ010000009.1 GCA_030150595.1 Aquirhabdus sp. | reverse complement strand
GAGAGCCCAGTTGTTGATTTTGTGGGGGACTTCAAGTATGACCGCTGTCGGAGTGTTGACGATCCAGCTATTACCACCACCGCCTGCTTCGAGTAGGCACAAAGATAAATTTGGATCTTCGGTGAGACGTCCGGCCAGTACGCTGCCCGCAGAGCCACCACCGATGACGATATAGTCAAATTCGGTCATATTATTTGCGCTTGTCATTTTTGTCCTATCCATAGAAGTTCCCTGCCATAGATTATGCCGAAAAATGATACGCTTGAGTTTTATTTCATTTAATTTTTGTAGACGATTAAGTCAATAAATAGACTATTTTCGGTTTGGTGTACGTCAGATGTTCCGTTTGATAAATTGGCTTACAGATGTTTCATTATTAAGCCAATTTACCAATGCTGTCTTGATGATTTACGCATACGTCTGGCTAATAATGGATAGTACAGGTTGCCACTGCGCCTGCATTGTTTGATACAGTTTTTGATTGTGATCAAAAATACTCAATCCTTGCGTGGCAAGTTGTGGGTAAGCACTGCGTTCGGTGATCCACGTGATTGGCTCGTGACCAAGATGAGTGAAGAACTCTTGCAGTTGCTTGTTGGTCGATGATTGAGCGCGGACACGATTGGCGAGTAAATGAACTTGAACCTTGCCTTTGCGTACACGTTTAATATCGTCGATGTTTTTTAGAAAACGTTGTGTGCTGTCAATATCAAAGAAAGACGGTTGAATCGGCGTAATAATCGCATGACTTTCGGCGATCAGTTGTTCGGCGTGATCGCCATTGAGTGCGCCTGGTGCGTCGATAATCAGCCATTCAGTTTTTTTCGGCACTTCACCAATGCTTTTTTCATTGCGCCAATCTAAGCTAATAATCGGATGCGCACTTTCTGGACGACGTTTAAGCCATTGTAGGGATGACTTCTGTGGATCGGCGTCTGCGAGTGCGACTTTTTCACCACGATGAGCAAGGGCAGCAGCGAGTGTAATGGCAGTCATGGTTTTGCCACAGCCGCCTTTTTGATTGGCAATTAAAATAGTTTTCATTCAAGCTTCCGTTTCAAGATTCTGCTTGCGAGAATAGCAAAGTTTGATGACAGAGTAATGGTAGTTTTGTCAAATGAAGCCGATGTCAGGCATAGTTTGTCCCAAACTTCTGTGCAAGCGAAATCGCCTCATCAAGAGTTTGTAGAAAGTCACTCTTCGTCAATCTGTGGCAGAAACGGTAAATCAGCAGTCTATCACCTAGGTATTCGATATTTAGAGACTGATTGCTGGCAAATGAGTGTTCAGAAAACGCATTGAGAACACCGAGTGGAATTTTTAGCTCTGTTGTACGATGTTCATTGACCATCACTGCATAGTTTCTTGCAATATTATTTGTATATTTATCAGAAGGGATTTTGTGAACCTTTTGAGCATGATCGAGCAAGGTATAGTCATTTTTGATAATTGAAAAGGGTGTTAAATCCACTTGATTGAGATCGATACAGATAATGGTTTGACAGTCGGCACTTCGTCCATGCGGATAAAAATAATCAATAGCTCGAAAAAAGTAGTGATTACGGTTGCCTCGGATTAGATTTGCATATCCGTTGTCGCCCTGACCATGACCAATAATAGATCCAAATGTAATGTCAAATCCATCTGTATTTAGGGGGGTTCCTGTATATTGAAAGCCTGCGTTAGTTGCGAAATGTTCCATACGCGCTCTGCGGGATGAGCTGGCAAGATAACCAAATCCAAACACCGCATAAACTCCACCAAATGGTATGATAAAGATCATCCAAGGTATGTCATGTATGGACTTACCCGCTGATAACATTGCAGGAATGAATCCGATAGCCATGGCAATCATGCCAAAAACTGTGGTTATACCTAATACAATAAGTAATCCTTTCCCTTGCGATACTACAGGTTGTTCGATTTTATTTCTAATCTCTAGTGGTGTAGCGGTCGCTCGCCATTTTGCTTGCTGTGCATCTATTTGGCTGAGCCAAACTATTCCTTTTACCGAGAAATAAGCTATAACCAAGATTAGAAAGCCGAAAATCAGTTGAGGAAACAATTCAGGATTGGATTGATAAATTGGAAGTGATTCGACATAAGGCGCAATTAGGAAGCAGAGTGCAATAAATAGTCCCAAAATAGTGCCAATTTTAATTAGTGCGCCTTTGAGATGCGTCCAAGTCATGCTTCGTAGTTCTGATGGCGAAATTCCTTCGGTTGGCATACTTATTATCCTTGATATTTTGGTTTATTGGAGGTGAATAGTTTTGATGTATACTGACTTTAGCAGTTTTTTGATTATCTTTTGATATTCTTCACCCATAAAAAAAGGACACGCTCAGCATGTCCTTTTTTGAATCTAATATTTACGTTTTAATCTAAGTAGTAAGTCGCCAACGGAGGGAAACCATTAAATTCAACCGACGAATACGAGTTGGTGTACGCACCCGTTGTCATCCAGTAGATTTTGTCGCCAACAGCCAAGTTCAGTGGCAATTGATAATCGACGTTTTCATACATGATGTCAGTTGAGTCACACGTTGGACCAGCAAGTACGACGCCGCCTTCTTTCTCTTTACTGTCCATTTTTGGTGTGTAAATTGGATACTTGATTGATTCACCTAATGTTTCAATCAGACCTTGGAATAAACCCACATCGAGATAAACCCAACGCTTCAAGTCAGTACGTGATTTACGCGAAATCAGAACAACTTCTGAAACGAGTACGCCTGATTCACCGACGAGTGAGCGACCTGGTTCAAGAATGATTTCTGGTACATCATCGCCATGATCGTCATGCAAGTAACGTGCGATTTCTTCTGCGTAAGTTTGGATCGGATTCACTTCAGAAATATAATTCGCTGGGAAACCGCCGCCCATGTTGATCATTTTCAACGTGACGTTTTCTTCGTATTTCATCCAGTCAAACATGTATTTCACTTTCGATAAAGCTGCATCCCATACCGCGATGTCTTTTTGTTGGCTACCAACGTGGAAAGAAATCCCGTAAGGAACCAAGCCAAGTAATTTTGCTTGTACCAACAAGTCCAGCGCCATGTCAGGATGGCAACCGAATTTACGTGACAGTGGCCATTCTGCAGTTTCGCCGCCTTCAACCAAGATGCGGACGAAAATTTTAGAGCCTGGAGCATTTTCGGCAATGCTTTGTAGGTCATTTTTTGAATCGGTGACGAATAAACGAACGCCTTTTTCGTAGGCATATTTCACATGCGCCGCTTTCTTGATGGTATTGCCATAAGAAATGCGATCTGGCGTGACGCCACATTCGAGTACGCGATTCAATTCAAAAATCGATGCGATGTCAAAGCTTGAACCCAATTCGTTCAAGAGTTTAACGACGGGTGCGCCTGGATTTGCTTTCAATGCATAATGCACTTTGGCATTTGGGAAACATGTCGTCAGTTCTTTATATTTATGACGAATGATTTCCAAGTCGACCACCAGAAACGGCGTTTCTTTGTCTTTGGAAAACTCTTGAATTTTTGTCCACTCGGCTGGTGAGCAATAGTTATTCAGGTTCATGGTGGGTCAACTCGATAATGAAAACAAAATGGAAAAATCGTTCTGAGGATTGCTCAGTAACACCACTTTTGCGCCACGTTTGTCATGATGTAAATGACGGCGTTTTGCAGGTCTTTTTAAGTTCGCCAAAGATATAGCCATAGGCGATCAGATTCAAGCATATCTCTATGTCAAATTGATAAAAAAACGACAATCTCAAAGATTATTTACATTGTTATCGTAGATTGACGTTCTTAGGCGTCATCTCTACGATAATATGGGTTCTTATTCAGTATCTGGTGCTGCGAGTAAGCGCGCTTCCAGGTTGGCTGCTTCGAGTTGTTCAGGATGAGTTAAGGAGAGTTTGAGATCGAGTAGCAAACCGTTTTCGAGACTATAGACCCAACCATGAACTTGTAGTGATTGACCGCGTGCCCAAGCATCTTCGACGATAGTGGTTTGACCGATATTCAGAACTTGTTCACGGACATTGAGCTCGCATAAACGTGCTTCGCGTTTTTCGTCTGGTAGTTCAGCCAATACATCGGCATATTTACGAGCCGTGTCCTGAATATGTTGCAACCAGTTGTCAATGAGTCCAAAACGTCTATTGCGAAGTGCGGCTTGAACGCCGCCGCAGCCATAATGACCTACAA
>JASLFQ010000238.1 GCA_030150595.1 Aquirhabdus sp. | reverse complement strand
TAAGACTGTGACTGGAAAGATCGGTGGCATGGTTGCCTATTATAGTTTGATCTTGCCAGAGTCGACGCATGCACTGGTGCAAGCGCGAGTCGTCGATGGACGATTAAATGTTGAGAAGGGTGAGCCTGCATTGCAAGGTTTGGTCTTGGATAGTCGCTTGAAAGGTGTTCTTGCAATCGAAATACAATCGAATAGTGTCGGTGTATTTTGGGAAGAGGAAGAAGATATTCATGGTGAACAGTTGGACACCTTGAAATCCGTGCTCATCGGTTGTGCAAATAAGGTTTAGTCATCGTTTTAAAACAATTGAGCGTGAAGATGGGTTTGACGCTTGATTGAATGAAACACGATGTTTTGTTTTTTGTGGTTTAACGATTTTTTAAAGTCATCTTTTTGGAGCCTTCAACAATGGCAACCCGCCCACGCTCAACCACGACGAATACGATTAAAGCGGGACGGCGTACGGCAACGAAGGCGGATCCAGTCAGAAGTGCAGCCAAAAGCACAACGAAGTCTGCTGCAAAAAGTATGACTGATGACGATGTCATTGATACGCCAGTCAAGAAAGGTACTAAACCGCGCGCACTCGTGATCGTGGAGTCACCTGCAAAAGCCAAAACCATTAATAAATATCTCGGCAGTGACTATATCGTCAAGTCGAGTATTGGTCATGTGCGTGATTTGCCTGTTAGCGGTGGTGGTGTGAAAGCTGTGCCTGCGAAAGTAGATGCCAAGGCTAAAGCCAAACTGACTGATGAGCAAAAAGCGGCTGAAAAAGATGCGAAGTCACGTGCTGCGTTAGTCAATCGTATGGGCGTTGATCCTGAGCATGATTGGGCTGCGCACTACGAGGTGCTGCCAGGCAAAGAAAATGTCGTCAGCGAACTCAAAAAACTCGCATCGCAAGTTGATGAAATCTATCTCGCAACCGACTTGGACAGAGAGGGAGAGGCGATTGCTTGGCATTTGCAGCAAGTGATTGGCGGTAATCCTGATAAGTATAAACGTGTAGTTTTTAACGAAATTACTCAAAATGCAATTCAAGCCGCGTTTAAAGTGCCAGGTCGCTTGGACTTAGATAAAGTGAACGCCCAGCAAGCGCGCCGCTTCCTCGATCGCGTGGTTGGCTATATGGTGTCGCCACTGCTGTGGGAAAAAATTGCGCGGGGATTATCCGCAGGTCGTGTCCAATCTGTCGCGGTAAAATTAGTGGTCGAACGTGAACGCGAAATTCGTGCATTTATCCCTGAAGAATATTGGGAAATTTTTGCAGATACGCTGTATACGAAAAAAGGAAACGTCCCGATTCGTTTGGAAGCCATCAAACAAGCAGGCGTCGCACTTAAGCTAAAAAACAAAGCTGAAACCGATGCTGTCGTTGCCAAAATTACGCCTGCAACGTATACCGTCATTTCCCGTGAAGATAAGCCAACCAAAGTCAATCCGACCGCGCCGTATATCACATCAACCTTGCAACAAGCAGCGAGCACGCGTCTTGGTTTCTCGGTGAAGAAGACCATGATTTTGGCGCAGCGTTTGTACGAAGCGGGGCATATCACGTATATGCGTACCGATTCGACGTTTATCAGTGCTGATGCGTTGGCGATGGTGCGTGGACATATCGAAGAAAAATTTGGCGCGAAATATGTGCCAGAAAAACCGAATTTCTACGGCAATAAAGCGGGCGCACAAGAGGCGCATGAAGCCATTCGTCCGTCGAATATTGCGTTGTCTGGTGATCAACTCACGACGGTTGAACGTGATGCGCAGCGTTTGTATGAGCTGATTTGGCGTCAATTTACTGCGAGCCAAATGCCGCCAGCAGAATATTTATCCTCTAACATCAACGTCAAAGCAGCGGATGTAGAGTTCCGTGCGCGTGGTCGTACGATGGTATTTGATGGCTTCACGAAAGTCATGGCACCAAGCAAGCAAGATGATGATTTATTGCTGCCAACGGTCAAAGCAGGTGATGTGCTTGAGTTGGTCAAAGTGGATCCAAGTCAGCATTTTACCAAGCCGCCTGCACGCTTTACCGAAGCGAGTTTGGTGAAAGAACTGGAAAAACGCGGTATCGGTCGTCCGTCAACTTATGCTGCCATTATTTCAACGGTACAAGATCGTGGCTATGTAAAACTCGATAACCGTCGCCTCTATGCGGAGAAAATGGGTGACATCGTCACGGATCGCTTGAGCGAGAACTTCTCGAACCTGATGGACTATAAGTTCACAGCTGAACTCGAAGGTCAGCTTGATAAAGTAGCCGATGGTGAGCGTGATTGGAAAAATGTGCTCAATGAGTTTTATGGTGATTTCAAACAAAAACTCGTCCGCGCCCAATCACAAGACCCAGATCAAGGCATGCGTCGTAACTTACCTGTTGAAGTCGATGAAGTAGCATGTTTATTGTGTGGTCGCCCAATGCAAATTCGCACGGGCTCGACAGGCGTATTCTTAGGGTGTTCTGGTTATAACTTGCCGCCGAAAGAGCGTTGCAAAGGCACGATTAATCTGTCAGCTGTGGAGTCCTTTGCCGCATTGACCGAAGATACCAGCGCTGACAGTGATGAAGGTAGCGCAGCAGAAACAGCGGATTTGATGGCGAAGAAACGCTGTCCAATCTGCGATACGGCGATGGACAGTTATATCATCGATGGTGGTCGCAAGTTGCATGTCTGTGGGAATAATCCTGATTGTTCGGGTCACATCGTTGAAGAGGGCTCCTTCAAAATCAAAGGCTATGATGGTCCGACGATTCCTTGTGATAAGTGTGAAGATGGTCAAATGCAGTTGAAAACAGGTCGTTTTGGCCCATACTTCGCCTGTGGCAGTTGCACGAACACGCGTAAGGTTCTGAAAAACGGACAGCCAGCGCCACCGCGTGCTGATGCGATTCCAATGCCAGAACTGCGTTCAACCAAGCACGATGACTTTTTCATTTTGCGTGATGGCGCTGCGGGAATGTTCTTGGCAGCAAGTAAGTTTCCGAAAATTCGTGAAACACGTGCGCCAACCATTGCCGAGTTGCGTTCGG
>JASLFQ010000225.1 GCA_030150595.1 Aquirhabdus sp. | reverse complement strand
GAAATTCTCTATGTCGATGGCGGTTTCAACACCGTGGCGATGAGTGAGCGTATGATGGAACAAAGCGGTCAATAAGAGTCTTTTTATTATTGTGCTTTGGAAAAAAAAGCCAAACCCCTTATAAGGTTTGGCTTTTTTCGTTAATGTGTGCAAATGAAAAGCAAACTGCTTCGCTTCTGATTTAGATATTCGTTAGAATAACGTCAATTCAGCAGTGCTGATATCCGTTGTGCTTCTTTGGATGGATCGTATGACTAATCGATTTGATAATGAATATGTCACCGCTAACTATCGGTATGTATCAGCATATGGTGAACTTAGCGCGCGCACTTCACAACGGCAACAAGGTCTCACGATCTTTATTAGTTTCTTTGTGGGTTTGTTGGCTGCCCTGATTGCATCACATAATGCTACGGGTATGAATACGGCACATATCGAGTGGATTTTGCTTGGTTTTCCTGTTGCATCGACTAGTTTTACTTTTCTGAATTATAAGTACGAGCTTATTATTACCAATATCCGTGATTTCTTAGGAAAGTTAGAGCAGTTGAGTGATGCACATTTATCCATTCCGAGTTATAACTCGGATGCTGAATGGAAAGCCAACTCACAACATGCAAGACGTTACCATGATTATGCATGCGCGGTCTTGATTTTGGCGTGTAACAGTATTGGTTTGTCAGCATTTTATGTGTTGTATCCTGACCGTTTTAATCAGTCAGGGTGGGTGATTGGTGTTGTGGTTTTTGTGGCTATTTTTACTGCGTTGATGCATTGGCAATTACCGAAACTGGGTGCCGCGAAACATGATTAAGTGATCTTAATCTACCCAAAGACTAATATGCAAAAACTGTAATCTTTTCGTCATATTGTCATAATCAGTGTGTATCCTAGGAATGGATAGCATATGCAATATTTCAATTTTTAAACTATAAGAGTTAAACCTGCGTGAGGCTGTGGTTATGTTCCAATTTCTTGACCCACGGCGGACACATTTTTCTTTAGCAGTATCGGCCCCAAATCGCTGGGATTGGGTACTGATGCCTATCGTATTAGCGATCATCGTTTCAATCGCCTTCGGTGCGCGGCAAATGAGTCACCCATTTGTTGTGGGCGAGATGTTGCCGATTTCGCTTGATCCACTTTATCTGCCTTATTATTTACTGCGCACCACTTTGCGTATGTTTCTTGCGCTGGGCTTTTCTTTGATCTTCACGTTTGTATTTGCTGCGATTGCTGCAAAATACAAAACTGCTGAAAAAGCCATTATCCCCATGTTGGATATTATGCAGTCGGTGCCAATCTTGGGTTTTCAGGCGATTGCGATTGCACCTTTTATTGCCCTTTTTCCTGGTAATTTATTGGGTGCAGAGTGCGCGGCGATTTTTGCGATTTTTACATCGCAAGTCTGGAATATGGCGTTTAGTCTTTATCAGTCGATGAAAACAGTGCCGCCAGAACTGCATGAAGCGTCTCGCGTATTCCAGTTATCAGGTTGGCAGCGTTTTTGGCGATTAGAGTTACCATTTGCTATGCCAGGGTTGCTATGGAACATGATGATGTCCATGTCGGGCGGCTGGTTCTTTTTGGTTGCTGCGGAAGCAATCTCTGTTGCTGGACATGATATTAAATTACCCGGTATTGGGTCTTATATTGCTGTCGCCATCGAGGCGCGTGACGTGCATGCGATTGCATGGGCAATTGGTGCGATGCTTGCGGGCATTATCTTGTATGACCAATTATTCTTCCGTCCTTTACTCGCTTGGGCTGATAAGTTCCGTTTTGAAGAGTCCCAAGGTGAGACAACCCAGCATTCATGGTTATTAAACTGGATGCGTCGTAGTCGTTGGGTGAGTGCGTTAACCGACGAGTTTTGGACACAAATGCGTAAAGCATTAGGTTGGTTCGCTAAAAAATATGATGGTACTTCAATCCAAGCACGTCCAAAAGAATGGAATCCAGCGTGGTCACGTATCTGGGATGCAGTCATATTATTGCTTGTAGTGGGTGCGGTTTATCGATTGATTGTGTTTGTCTTGGGTGAAGTCGGCTGGGCAGAGGTTGCACACGTCGTCGGACTTGGGCTGATTACCTTGATTCGCGTGATGGTGTTGATTGCATTGGCATCCATTATTTGGGTTCCTATCGCGGTCTGGATTGGCTTACGTCCGCAATATTCGCAACGTGTACAGGCAGTTGCTCAATTTTTGGCAGCGTTTCCTGTTAATTTGTTGTTCCCCTTAGTGGTCTTTGTTTTGGTTGCATTAGAGCTCAATCCGAGCATTTGGTTAAGTCCCTTAATTATTTTTGGAACACAGTGGTATATCATTTTTAACGTGATCGCTGGTGCTTCATCGATTCCAAATGAGTTACGTTTAGCAGCTGATAATTTGGGATTAACGGGTTGGCTGAAGTGGAAGCGCTTTTATTTGCCAGCGATTTTTCCAAGTTATATTACTGGGGCAATTACTGCAAGCGGCGGCTCTTGGAATGCGAGTATCGTTGCAGAGTATGTGACTTGGGGTAAGACGCATTTGATTGCTGTAGGATTAGGTAGCTATATTAAAGAAATGACGGATAAAGGCGATTTCCCACGAATCGCGTTGGGTATCGGGGTCATGTGTATATTTGTGACGATTTTGAATCGATTCTTTTGGCGCAAACTCTATTTGCTTGCTGAAAATCGTGGCCGTTAATGAGCAGCTTTTAAAGAGCATTTGTCAAAGAGAAGGGTGATGAGCCGAAATATATTAATTAATCTAGAAAATGTCGCGAAATCCTTCCAATTGACAGATGGAACGGCGCGGATGGTTTTAGAAAATGTGGACTTCAAATTACATGAAGGTGAAATCGTCGCGTTGCTTGGTAAGTCGGGTTCTGGTAAATCGACTTTATTGAGGGTCATGGCAGGCCTTATTCCCACAGATGCTGGGCAAGCAACTTATCGGGGGAATCCGATTTATGGCCCTGCTTCAGGTGTGGCGATGGTGTTTCAATCCTTCGCTTTGTTTCCGTGGCTAACTGTTCAACAGAATGTTGAATTGGGACTTGAAGCGCAGGGTGTTTCAAGTGATGAGCGCGAACGACGTGCTGATGAAGTTTTAGAAATGATCGGTTTGTCTGGTTTCGGTGGTGCTTTGCCGCGAGAGTTGTCTGGTGGTATGAAACAACGTGTGGGGATTGCACGTGCGTTGGTGACGCGTCCAGATGTGCTACTGATGGACGAGGCATTCTCTGCATTGGATGTACTGACAGGCGAAACTTTACGTGATGATATGCTTGAGTTGTGGGATGGTAATCAGATCCCAACTAAAGGGATTTTGATTGTTTCTCATAACATCGAAGAAGCCGTGATGATGGCGGATCGAATTCTGATTTTATCGAGCGATCCTGGCCGTGTCCGCTGTGAAATCGATATTAAACTACCTCGTCCGAGAGATGTTGCTTCCGCTGAAGTCCGTTCTTTGATTGATGAAGTTTATGGGCTGATGACGATGAGACCAATACAAGCTGGTGTGAGCGTTGATGCTCAGCCAAGTGTCCATATGGGATACCGCTTGCCAGAAACAGATATTAGCCGTATCGAAGGTGTTTTGGATTTGTTGGCTGAACCACAGTTTGATGGACGTGCTGACTTGCCAAAACTTGCCGAAGAAGCACAGTTACCTGATGATGCATTGTTCCCAGCCTACGAAGCGTTGTCATTGCTTGGTTTTGCACATATGGACGGCGGTGATATTACGATGACATCATTAGGGCGTCATTATGTTGCTGCAAATCAGACGTTGAAAGCCGAAATTTTTGGTCAGCAATTGTTAGAACATATTCCGCTCGCAAAATATATCCGCCATAACCTTGAATCGGAAGCGAGTGGTGAGTTATCTGAGAAACTCTTCTTAGAGTTGCTGCGTGAACATTTAGAAACTGATGAAGCTGAAAGAGTGTTGGAAGTTGCGATTGAGTGGGGACGTTACGGTAAGGTCTTCGAGTATGATTTCCATACTGGGAAGTTGACGTTGCCTGAAAATGAGGAAGAGTCTTAGATTTTAAGAGTCCAAATGGATAAGCTAAATTGATGCAGTAAACGATTTTATTGTGTCGATTTAGCTTTCAAACTCACTAGCGCAAAATTCGGCACACGATCAGGCCAATCGAAGTCATAGACTTCTTCTAATGCTGCTTCATAGCCAACGCCACCACGACTGGTGACTGTATATCCCGCGCCTGGAATTTTATTGGATTTACTGACGGCCAGTGCAACCAAAGGCGGAAGTTCGTAGATCAAACAGTATTGATGGATGACGTTGAGTAAGTAAGATGCGGCGCGAGGATGTAAACCAATTGCACCGCACAATTCACTATAGCTAATCTTTGATCGACGTCTAGCTGTTCGTATGAGAATTGGCCAAGCCGCCTGAGCGCGGAGGATATGGTTGACTGCCATATTTAATTTTTTGCAGAACGACTTAGTGCATCAAAGGCACTGATATTACTATCAACAGATGGTGTATAGGTTCCGCTAGCGGAACCATCTGGATTCGTATAGGTAATGACAGGACGTGATGTTGATCGCGCGCCTAATTCTTTCTCATGATCTTCATGGGCACCGCTGATTTTAATGCCGTTATGATAAAGATTATTGAATCGACTCATGACGCGTCTTACATAATCTTGGGTTTCACGAAATGGTGGGATACTTTGATATTTATCAACATTTCCTTCGCCAGCATTATAGGCAGCAATCGCAAGTTCGTGATTATTATTATAACGCTTAAGTAAGAAGCTTAAGTATTTGACACCACCTGCGATATTTTCTGCAGGATCATAGGGGTTATTCACAAAGAAACGGCGTGCAGTTGCAGGCATTAACTGCATGAGACCTTGTGCACCAACTGGGGAGCGTGCAGACGGATTAAAGCCAGATTCAGTGTGCATAATTGCTTTAACTAAACCTTGTTCTACACCAAAATTATTCGCTGCATTCGTAATTAAGTCATCATAAGCGTTACGATTTCTGCTATAACTCGGTAAAACCGAAGCTTCTCCGCCGCCCCAATTATGATAGCTATGCACATTGGTATCTGCATACCAAGTGACTTTGGCTTGAGTTGCGTATTCTCCGAATAAACTTTCTTGCTTTTTATTACTACAAGGAACACTCGTTAAAAGCGTGTCATTATCTTTACTCTTACACGTATAGAGATTTGCCGCATGAGTATTTTGAATGAGCAACACTATGCCAAACGGAATGAGTACTTTGCTCAAAGTTTTTTTTGAAAACTGATTAAAGTGAGTCATATTCAATGACCTAAATACGCATGGCGTTTAACGCCTTTTTTTAAATCAATACGCATGCGATTCCGTTTAAATAAAATTTAAGATATATCCCTCTATTTGATTTTATCAGCTTTTTCCCAAAAGTGTGTAAAACCGCAAATTTCATTCTCCCCACACTCAAAACTCAATCGACTATATGACGTATTGGTCGCATTGAAAGGCGAGTAAATAATTCATAGCTAATTGTATTTGCCGTACGTGCGACCAGATCAACATCTAAACCATTTCCCCATAAAACCACTTCTGTGTCTAATGATGGAGTCGTAGGCAAGTCTGTTAAATCGACTGTGAGCATATCCATGCTGACACGCCCAACAATCGGAACACATTGACCTTGAATGCTGAGCTTTCCATCTGTGATCACGCGTGGATAGCCATCGCCGTAACCCATTGCAATCACACCAAGTTGGGTAGGGCGATTCGTTGTAAAACTTGAACCATAACCCACAACCACATTGGCAGGGAGTTCATGTTTTACAATCAAATGCGTCGTCACCGTCATCACAGGTTTCAAATTTAATTGTGCAGCGTTGCGGTCTTCAAAAGGCGAGCTGCCGTAAAGCATGATGCCTGGACGTACCCAATCGAATTGCACATCTTGCCATTGAATCAATGCAGCAGAATTACAGAGTGAAGCTTTGATTGGCTCAAGTTGTTTTTTGATGCTAAGGAATGTATCGATCTGCTGCCGATTAAGCGGATGATCAGGCTCGTCGGCGTTTGCAAAGTGCATGGTAAGAATTAAATCATAACCCACTGCGCGCAATTTCAATGCTGCTGCGAGTGCTTCATCAGGCGAGAATCCAAGACGATTCATGCCCGTATTTACTTTTAACCAAATCGTTGTATTCGGGATGACATGTTCAAGCGCCCATTGCAATTGGCAGTCTTGGTGAATGACACATTGTGCATGAATATCATCCGCTTCCATCCACTCGGTTAAGCTAAATGCACCTTCAATCAATACAATCGGTTGTGTATTGCCAAGTGTGCGTATATCAAGTGCTTCTTTAAAGAAAGCCACGCCCAGCGCGTCAGCGTCTTGTAATGCATTTAATGAGAATGCCAATCCATGTCCATATGCATCGGCTTTAACCATTGCCAAAACATAGCTATATGGCGCAAATTCACGTACGCGTTGAAGATTATGACTGAGGGCTTGGCTACTTAAATAAACGCGGGCTTCCCGCATATCAATTTCCTATTTTCAAATATGGCACGATGTTGCTTTCTTTATTTTAAGAAAGGAGCGCGTTTAAATTACTCATCATCTTCAGGACGGTAATATTCGGGCGAGAGATTCGTAAACCGCGTGAACTGTCCTTGGAAGGCCAAACGTACTGTACCGATCGGGCCATTACGTTGTTTACCAATAATGATTTCTGCGGTGCCTTGTTCTTTGGATTCTTTGTTATAAACCTCGTCACGGTAAATAAACATAATCAAGTCGGCGTCCTGCTCAATCGCACCAGACTCGCGAAGGTCAGACATGATCGGACGTTTATTGGGGCGATTTTCAAGTGAACGGTTAAGCTGTGACAGGGCAATCACTGGACAGTTCATTTCTTTGGCAAGTGCTTTCAAACTACGAGAAATTTCAGAAATTTCACCTACACGGTTATCGCCCATTCCCGGTACTTTCATAAGCTGTAAATAGTCGATCATGATTGCGCCAATCTTGCCATTGTGCATCTTGGCAATACGCCGCGCACGTGCACGGACTTCATTTGGTGGCAAAGCAGATGAATCATCGATATACAAATGTTTATCTTGTAATTGGCTCATGGTACTGGTGAGACGAACCCAATCACCCTCTTCTAAACGACCAGAACGTAAACGACTTTGATCAATTGAGCCAAAAGAAGAGAGTAGACGTACTGCAATCGAATCGGCGGGCATTTCCATCGAAAATACGATTGCGGGTAGATTGCTACCGAAAAGAACATTCTCCACTAAGTTCATGGCAAACGTGGTTTTACCCATACTTGGACGTGCCGCGACAATGATCAAATCGCCTTTTTGCATACCCAGCGTTTTATTGTCTAACTCGATGAAACCAGTGGTTAATCCTGTAATTGCACTATCGCTGCCTTGCAGTTCTTCGACTGTATTTAACACACTTTTAAGAACAGCATTAATCGCTTTAGGGCCACTTTCCGCTGTGCGATTGCTATGTTGTTCGCTAATTGCAAAGACCTTACTTTCAACCAAGTCTAAAATTTCACTGACGGGTTGTCCTTTGGGATCATAAGCAGTGTGTAAGACCTCGTTACCCACTGAAATCAGATCACGTAGTACTGCATGTTCACGTACTTTTTCGGCATAAGCGGGAAGGTTAAATAAACTGGCTGGACTCTCTGCAAGGAGCTGCATCAAGTAAGCTTCACCGCCGATATCTTCCAGCAAATGTTGACCGCTTAACCAGTCACTGACCATGACAGCGTCGTAAGGCATATTTGCAGCGGATAAATGACCAATCGCTTTGTAGATCAAGCGATGTCGAATCGCATAAAACGAATTTTCGGTAATCGTTTCACTGACTTGCTCCCATGACTCACTGATCGTCATGAGTGCTGCTAAAACAGCCTGTTCCATTTGTAGGCTGTGCGGCGGTACACGAAGCTCGCGCGTTGATTCCGTACTGATTTCAGTCGTATTTTTTTTATTGGTTTTTCGAGGAAGCTTTGCACCATTCTCATTCGCAGCATTGGGCAGCGTCGTAACACGACCAAGCGAAGCTGAGGATTCTGACATGTTCAAACCTGTACATAAATAAAAAAAGTTGAAGCAAAAATATTCGCGTGACGACCTATTCCCGTGTTGTCAAAACCAATACTTAAACGACTGCTAAGGATACCCTTAATTAGCCTTCGATAGCAGTGGGGAATTGATAATAATATGTTTGATTGATGGCTTTTATTGCATCTTATGAAAATTCTAGAAGATTATTTTTTGTTCATAAAATAGTGCGTAAGCTTTCACTAACACTAATATTTTTCACTATTTTTGATAACTAGTTCACATATAGCATTGTTAATAAACATTATTTTGCAATTCAATAAATTTTTGATTTAGAATGCGCCGCATTAGATAAAAACACCGTACGTGCGATCTATAACGATAAACATGACTGGGCGCTTGTAATTGAGCGGCGTTCACGTCAGTTGATAATGAGAAATTAAATGAACCTAAACCTCGATAATTTCGGCAACGTCTTGAGTGCTGCCTTAAGCAATTTGCTCGGCGAACTCTCCGCTGCGAATCGACCTTTACGTCTACGCTTGCCGAATAAAAATAAAGCGCTAAACGATTCCTTATTTATCCAACGAATTTCAGGTCACGATGCCTTATGTGCTGGATTTGATTTGGAACTGTGGTGCTTATCCACCAGCGTGCATATTCCCTTAAAGTCCTTTATCGCCTTGCCTATAGCCATCGAAATGGTCACCGATCGGGGTGAACTGCATCTGATCTCTGGTGTGATTACCGAAGCTGTCGCTGGTGAATCCGACGGTGGCTTAGCGACCTATCGATTATGCATGCAAGATGCCTTATCGTTACTCACACGCCGCCGTAACACCCGTGTGTTTATGAGTAAAAGCGTCCTCGATATCTCCTACATCCTGCTTGATGAATGGAAAACCCGCAGTCCTTTATTTGCTTCAATCCTGCAAGTTGATGCCACGCGAATTAAACAAGACTATCCAACCATCTCCTTCACCATGCAATCAGGTGAAACTGATCGCGACTTCCTCTTTAGATTGTGGAAACGCTGGGGAATCTCATGGTTCTTTGAACCGATCAGCGATCTACAGAACGATAGCATCACCCATAAGCTATGCTTGTTCGATGATGCCACTGCACTCACCCAAAACAACGCAGCCACTATCAAATTCCAGCGTGAAAGTGCAACTGAACAAAGAGATACCATCACCAGTTTCTCGGGTAGTCGAATGCTCACCAGCGGCTCCGTCAATTTACAACAATGGCAACCGACCACTGCACAAAC
>JASLFQ010000155.1 GCA_030150595.1 Aquirhabdus sp. | reverse complement strand
GTACATGATAGCATCGCGATGTCTACCCGGAAATGTCGCCACCTGCATTGAGCACGCAATAGAAGGTGATCTTTATTCTCATGTCGGCATATAAACGATCATTGAGGCGAATCAAAAAATTTAAAAAGGAAGGTTTCATATGAAATCTGTACTCTGTCAAAACGCTGAACTTCGTGTGGAGGAGCACCAGAAGCTTACACCCACCAAAGGACACGTTCTGCTGGAAGTCGTTCGCTGTGGAATCTGCGGCTCTGACTTGCACATGCAGCACCATTGCGATCATATGCATGATCTCGCGGCACGTGTCGGTTTTAATGGTCTGGCCAAATCCAGCGATGAATTTGTCATGGGACATGAATTCTGCGGCAAGATTCTGGATTACGGTCCAAAAACACGCCACAAATTCAAGCAAGATACTTTGGTCTGTGCCATGCCCCTCCTGAAAGTCGATCCGCTCGGCTACCAATCGACTGGACTCTCACCCAACGCAGCAGGCGGCTATGCCGAACAAGTGCTGGTGCAATCGAGTCTGATGTTTGAAGTGCCAAATGGCTTGGATGCAGACAGTGCTGCCATGACAGAACCAATGGCAGTTGCACTCCATGCGGTGAGACGCAGTCGTATTAAAACCAGTGAGCCAGCCATCGTCATTGGTTGCGGGCCTGTCGGTTTGGGCGTCATTCTCATGCTCAAAGCTGCAGGGGTAAAAACTGTCGTTGCCAGTGATTTCTCACCCAACCGCCGTAAATTAGCAACACAGTGCGGTGCCGACATCGTGATTGATCCAAAACACGAATCCCCATTTAAAAACTGGAAAGAGTTTGGCTTGCTCGGCAATGTCTCTGACGCCATTAACAAAGGCTTAGATATTTTTGAAAAAGTTCAAGCGATGCCGTTGCCGTGGTGGCACGCTTGGCGCGTGGCGGACAAAATGGGTGCGATGCCAAAACGCCCTGTCATTTTTGAATGCGTCGGTGTGCCTGGCGTTTTGCAACAACTGATCGAAGGTGCACCACTGTTATCCCGCATCATTGGAGTGAGTGTCTGTATGCAAAGTGACACCATTGAACCTGCACTTGCGATTAATAAAGAGCTGGAAATTCAGTTTGTGCTGGGTTACACGCCACTGGAGTTCCGCGATACCTTGCATATGATTGCTGAAGGAAAAGTGAATTGCTCACCGCTCATTACGGGTGTTGTGGGATTGGAAGGCGTAGCAAATGCCTTTGGTGCCTTACGTGATCCAGAGCAACACGCAAAAATCCTAATTGATCCGAAACGCGTTGGTTCAGCGATTGAGCTAGTCAAACATTAAGATGCGTGTTATTCAATGATGATGGGCGTTCAGAAGAAATCGCTGAATTCCCATCTTCGTTTATTAAACTGTCCTTATCGCCAAAAAAATTGCTTTAATCAGTCAATGTATTCATAAATAAGACCCTGCATGCTCTACCACAATAATCAACCCACAATAACCAGAGACTTCATGATGCCTAATCAAGCCGTAGAACAACTTGCAAGTACGTTAAAAGTCCCCACCGCCGAATTGGAAGACCTGTCCACACTCAGTGAAGAACATCTTTTAAAGCTTGATGGTCTAATAACCGCTGCTCAACAAAAACAACGACAAACCCTGAACGATGCCATTGAAAATGGTCTGAATTATGTCCCTGCCATTTTACGCGGTGCCGTCAAAAGAATTGTCCGTGGTTAAGGAGCTAAGTCATGAGTAAATTAGATACGAGCGCAGAGCTTGTGAAATTAGGTCAATTGTTGGGTGCACCTAGTTCTGAATTGAGTTTTTTAGAGAGTTTACCGCTGCCAACACTGATCAAAGTACGCGGTTTGACAACGGACAAGTTGTTTAATGATGGTCGCAAACTATTTCAGAAGTTGGCCTCAGCCAGCAAGTTATTACCTGCTGGCATAACCGCTAATATTGGTGAAAAGATTTTTGGTGCGATGTTATGCGCCCGTATTGCCAGTGAAATGCCATATCAACGTGCGGTTGAACTGGCCGACAAAATGACGATTCCTTTTTTGGCAAATGTCACGCTTGAGCTGGATCCACGACGGGTCAAAGATATTATCCAAAACATGCCCATTGCCAGACTACGCGCGGTGGCAACGGAATTACTGGCGCACAAGCACTACATCGTCATGGGTGGTTTTGTGGGCTATATGCTCCCCGCACAGTTAAAAATCATTCTGCAAGATGTCTCTACCGAAGAGGCATTACTGCATATCGGCTTTTTTATCGAAAGCAAACATCAGCTGAGTGACATTATTCGTTTGTTGCCTAAAGAGCGGATGCACAAGCTGATTGGCTATTTGCAAACACACGAGGAGCTCTGGCCAGAAGCACTTGCACTGATGGTGCATCTTGACGATGAGTTGAAACGCGAACTGGGCGACATTGCCGCCGAACTTGGCGGTTCCGTGCTGGATGATTTGGTGGGCACAGTACAACGGCTGAACTTATGGCAGGACGCATTACCCTTGTTTTCCTGTATGTCGCCAGCGACACAACTCAAGCTGATTAATACGCCAATGCTATCTGAAGTGGTTACTTTAACGAGCGTGTTAGTGAATACAGACCGTTTTTCGTTATGGGCGACCTTGCTACCTTTAATTGAATATATGTCGATCACGCAACGCCAGCTACTGACAAACTTAGTGATCGAGCAGAATACTGATTTCCAGCAACGGATGATTGCAGCGGTTGCGCATCATCAGTTATGGCGACCAGCATTTGATGTGCTGATGTTGATGCCGAATACCGCACAACAACAATTTGCTGAGCAATTTAAACAACTGTTGAAGGCGAAACCAGAACTATCGACGACATGGCAACCGTTAGCGATCGAGAGGCAGTTGGGGCATTTGTTTAGTTAGGGAACAACCTGATTTAAGTAGTACCGTGCAATAAGTCAAAGCTATTGCACGTTACTCAATCAAAACTATCCGTAATGCCACTAAAGAAGGTGATCTAGGCTAATATCTACCTCACTTCCCTCCGCCGCACGATCAACACATAAGCTACCACCAGAGCCACCGCTAGCATCACAGACCCAACCGACAAC
>JASLFQ010000020.1 GCA_030150595.1 Aquirhabdus sp. | reverse complement strand
CATGTCCATGCGCCTTAGCCCAGCTTTCAGAAGACAGTAACACCGCCGCCGCACCATCAGTCAATGGCGTTGAATTGCCTGCTGTTAATGTTCCTAGACCAGAGGTCTTATCAAAAGCTGGCTTAAGCTTGGCGAGTTTTTCCAACGAAGTATCGCCACGTAAATTATTATCACGCGCTAAACCCTGAAATGGCGTGATCAGATCATCATAAAATCCTTCACTATATGCTCGCGCACCATTGAGATGACTTGCCAATGCGAGCTCATCCTGTGCCTCACGCGTAATCTTCCAACGCTTCACCATCAACTCGCAATGTTCTCCCATCGACAATCCTGTGCGCCGCTCATTCACATTTGGAATGGATGGTGTAAACATATCAGGACGCAGCTCAGTGATGACCTCAAAGCGTTCAGCGTTTGTTTTACTACGATTAAACTTAAGTAATAATTTGCGCAATTTTTCATTTAAGGCAACTGGCGCATCGGATGAAGAATCAACTCCGCCAGCAATCCCCACTTCGATTTGCCCTAACGCAATTTTATTGCCCACTGCGATTGTTGATTGCAATGACGTTGCACAGGCTTGCTGCACATCATAAGCTGGCGTATTTCTCGATAAACCACTGTCCAAAGCTGCTTCACGGCTGATATTGGCATCACGCGAATGTTTGAGTACTGCACCCGCGGCAACCTCGCCTAAGCGCTCGCCTTGTAAACCAAATTTATTGACTACACCCTTCAATGCAGCAGTCAGCATCTCGATATTACTCGTCGTCACATAGTTGGTGTTCTGTCTTGCAAATGGAATTCGTGAACCACCTAAGATGGCAACACGTTGTAGAGTCTTCATGATTTTACTCCTCGCTCCGATGATGGATTGGTACGAATGAAATGATCTGCATTTGAATAATTAACACAATTAATAATGATGACCATCATTTATAAATAGATTACGCTCATCATGTATAATGTCAATAGAATGCAAAATCAGGAGCGTGACTATGAAGGTCAGTAAATTACAAGCCGCTGAAAATCGTAAGCGGGTTCTGGATGTGGCTGGAAAATTATTCCGTGAACGCGGCTTTGATGGTGTCGGCGTTGCCGATCTGATGAAGCAGGCGGGATTAACGCATGGCGGTTTCTATGGGCAATTTGGTTCTAAAGAAGACCTGATAATCGAGGCATTAAGCCGCGCCTTTGATGAGAACATCGACAGATGGTCAGAAGTTGCCAAGCAAGCCGAGCGCAAAGAAACTGGTAGTGCTATCAAAGCCATCACCACAGCGTATTTATCCAAAACCCATCGTGATCAACCCAGTATAGGCTGCGTGATGGCAAGTTTAGGCGTGGATGTGGCGCGACAAAGTCCGACTGTACGAGATCATTTAACATCTGGTTTCCGCGCATTTGTCAGTTCCATGACGCGGTTATTTGCAAATAAACCAGCTGAAATACGTCATGAAAAAGCACTCGCTTTAACTGCAAGTCTAGTTGGTGGTTTGATTCTTGCGCGGGCAGTGGATGATGAAATGTTATCTGAGGAAATTATGCAGGCTGTCGCGAAAAATATTTTAGAAACGCAAGAAATCTAATAATATCTGACTATTAGGTGCAGCATCATGTGCTAGCAACCTAATAATCAAAACAACTTAAAGCGCGTTAGTTCGAGCCATTTCCATTCTGAGCTGCTGCTTGTGATTGCTCTTGAATCATATTACCAGCATAACCACCTAATGCAGCACCGATAGCAGTAGCAGCAACTTTGCCGTCGCCTTTGCCAACTTTATTCCCAATCGCACCACCTACAGCGGCACCAAGAACTGCACCAACTGGCAAATCGGATTGACCATTTTGCCCTTGCTGTTGAGCATATTGCCCATATTGGCCTTGTTGTTGCGGATAGTTGTTATATTGTGGCGACTGGGTTGGATAATTGCCGTAGCCATTATTAGCCATACCGTTCATACCGCCAGCACATCCTTCAAGTGCCAATACTGAAACTAATGTTACCGTTAAAATATTAAAATTACGCATTACACCATATCCTGATTAATCTAAAAAACATTAACAAATGTTAATTTAGTATAGTGTAGCGCGTAAATACTTATGACAAACTGAGAGAAAACAAACATTACTAATTAACCACACTAAAACTCAGTCCAGCATATTGCTCCAAACGCTCAATCAACTGATCTCCCATTAAACTTGCAGGTGTCCAAAATCCACCTGCCTTATCAGTTTTCGCAACGTCGAGCGCCAAACACACCGCCGCTTCACCGAGAATTTTAGCAGTTGAACCATAGCCCGGATCACGATCACCTGTGACTTTCACGGTTAAGCGTTCACCAGCCGCAGTTTTTCCGATAAAACGAATATCATAAAAACCTTTCGCCTGTTCCTCAGGACTAGGCCCTTCGCCAGGTTTAGGTACAACATAGCGTGACATCAGCATTCGTGTCGGAGGTAATGCGATCGCAGTAAAAGCACCCGCAACTGCCAACGAAGCCGTGATTGCCGCTGCACGACCTTTCAGCCCATCCCCAGTCAACATCGCCTCATCATAAACAAAATCTTGACCGTAGGCATACCCACTCAAAGCATGTGTTCGATGTACAATCTTGCTATTAATCGCCGCCATGATGAATGGAAACATCCATGCTTGCGCATCTGGATCATAAGTAGCAAACGTCACATTGGGTTGGCGAGGTCGTTTGAGATCCGTCGCAGGACACAAGGCAAAAGGATCATTAAGCAATCTTCGCATCGCTTTATCATTTGTAGCCTCGGTGATGATATGAATCATGCTGGCGACGGTGCCGCCTGATAATCCACCTTTCATCGCCTTAACGCGCATTTTGACGCGCGTGCAATATTGCCCAACGTGCTCTTTCGATTTTTTCTGTAAACAGTAAGTGCCTAGATCAGATGGAATTGAATCAAAACCAGTGCAATGAACAATACGGGCACCTGTGCGTTTCGCCGTTTCCTCATGCGCAGCCAGCATTTCAGCAATCCACGGCGCTTCACCCGTCAGATCACAATAATCTGTACCCGATTCCGCACAAACCTTGACCAAAGGTGAACCATATAATGAATACGGCCCAACAGTTGAAACGACAGTGCCTGTCTGCTGACAGAGTGCCAGCAAACTTTTTTCATCATCGGAATTTGCCAATACGATAGGTAGTTTTGAAGCCTTGGCGCCAAGCGCCGCACGAACTTCTAACAGCTTAGCCGCAGAGCGTCCTGCGATCGCCCAATGTAAATCGCCATCTACACCGTGGCGCTCAAACAAATAGCGTGTGAGCAATTGCCCGACAAAGCTCGTTGCTCCAAAAACGATGAGGTGATACTTCGACATTTCAGCACTCCTTAGCCAGCTCTTATTTATGCAGCAATAACAAGCAGTCTACAGCCAAATTTTCCAGAATGGATAAGTTAATTGTGGCTGATCGGTGAAATGTCGATGAACCTAAAAATGCCTTAGAAAGTCATCTTACTGCCCATGACAAACAGACGCTGATAACCTGAAGGCAATAAACGTTGCAACCAATCTACGCCATATGCTTCAGGTCCAATCAATACACGACGCTTGTTGGCTTTGACGCCATCCAAAATAATTTGAGCTGCTTTCACCGCAGGAATACGCATCACTTTATCCGCCGAAGCTTTTGATTTTTTAAGATTCATGCCGAGTGATTCGACATTAGCACTCATCTCTGCTGTATGAGCGATATTCGTTTTAATTCCACCTGGATGTACGCAAGTCGCACTCACGCCAAAATTACTTAGATCTAGCTCTTGACGTAATGACTCGGTAAAGCCACGTACTGCAAATTTACTGGCGTTATATGCACTTTGTGTTGGTTGCGCGGTTAAGCCAAAGATACTCGACGTGTTAATGATATGCCCATCGCCACTTTCTTTGAGATAAGGCAAAAATGCCTTCGTGCCATAAATCACACCCCAGAAATTGACTGCCATCATCCGTTCATAATCATGAATCTCATGACCTTCCACCGTATTACTCATTGCGATTCCAGCATTATTAAAAATCAGATTCACTTTGCCGTGTTCTTTTTTAACCTTATCTGCCCATGCATACACCGCAGCTTGTTCTGCCGTATTGACGACAGCAACAGTCACTTTCACTTGATACGGCTTAAGTAATTGAACAGTCTGATCCAAGCCAGCTTGATTAATATCGCTAATTGCCACATGACATCCTGCTTTAGCCAATAACACCGCGAGTTGCTGTCCCATGCCTGAGCCTGCACCTGTGATTGCCGCAACTTTGTTTTCAAACGTTTTCATATAAATTCTCGATTTTTTTTTTTGACTCAATCTAAGTCTGGTGATGGGCTGAGTAAATGATGCTGATCTGTGTTGAATGCTATAGTTGACAATATATATTGTCAACTTATAAATTAATCTAATAACTTTTTGGTAATATCAGGAAAATGAACTGATCGCCCGATTCGAGGCAATACCATGAGTAGTGAGTGGTATAATAGAGACCGCTTTTTCAGACAATTCTAAAGTGCGTTTTTTGAGCTTTCATGACCCGTTATGAGCTAATAAGATATTACTATATCGATTATCGACAAAAAACGTTTTATAGATAAACCTGAAAATGTTACATTTACTTATTATTTTGACTTACGAGCCAAACCAAGACAGCCATGTACGTCTACACCGAATTTGACCAAGCGATGGTCGACGAACGCGTCGCCCAATTCCGCGACCAAACCCAACGTTTCCTCAACGGCACACTTACCGAAGACGAATTCCGTCCATTACGCCTCCAAAACGGCTTATATGTGCAACGTTATGCACCAATGCTCCGTATCGCTGTGCCTTATGGCTTGATGAATACAAAGCAATTTCGCAAAATTGCGACCATTAGCAGCAAGTATGATCGCGGTTATGCGCACGTTTCGACACGTCAAAACATCCAATTAAACTGGCCTGCGCTTGAGCAAGTACCTGATATTCTGGCTGAACTCGCGACTGTCCAGATGCATGCGATTCAAACCAGTGGTAACTGTATTCGTAATACGACGACTGACCAATTTGCTGGACGTATTCGTGGTGAAGTAACTGATCCTCGTCCAACCTGCGAAATCATTCGTCAATGGTCAACCTTCCATCCTGAGTTTGCCTTTTTACCACGTAAATTCAAGATTGCAGTCAGTGCACTTGATGAAGTTGATCGCGCAGCGACTGCATTCCACGATGTGGGTGTTTACTTGGTTAAGAAAAGTTTCGTTCGCCAAGAAATCATCGATTACAAAGCGCGTGTTGCAGCGGCTAAAGCCACTTATGCAGCGCTCGATCCATCACTGGATGAAGATGCTAAGCAAGATCGCAAAGATGAATATGACGCAGTCATTAACTCATTCTTGAATGTGGATATTGTTGAAGCTGCACTGGATGCTGAGCCTTCAGAATGGGGCTACAAAATCATGGCGGGCGGCGGTTTAGGTCGTACGCCTGTGATTGGTTCAATCATTCGTGAGTTCGCAGCACGCGAAGATTTGATAGGTTATTTAGAAGCGATTTTGCGTGTTTACAACCTTCACGGTCGTCGTGATAACAAATATAAAGCGCGTATTAAAATTTTGGTCAAAGCACTTACCCCAGCGGTATTTGCAACCAAAACCGAAGCTGAATTTAATCAAATCAAAGCTGAACTCAAAGTTCCATCTGATTTATATGCAAAAATGGAAAAGAACTTTACTCTTCCTGCGTATAAGTCTTTGCCAGACTTAGATTTCACCGATCTGTTGAAATCAAACGGTACTTTTGCAAATTGGTATCGCATTAACACGCATCCAAACAAAACGACTGGCTATCGCATCGTCACGATTTCACTGAAACGTGCAGGCATTGCACCAGGTGATGTGACGTCAGAAGAGTTGGATCTGATTGCTGATTTAGCCGATCAATATAGTTTTGGTGAACTGCGTACCACGCATTTACAAAACGTTGTTTTGGCAGACGTTGAACAATCAAAATTGTTTGAGTTGTGGGAAGTATTGACCAAGCATAACTTGGCGCGTGCGCATATTGGTTTTCTGACCGATATCGTCTGCTGCCCAGGTGGTGATTATTGTTCACTGGCTAATGCGAAGTCGATTCCGATTGCGGAAGCCATTTCACGCCGCTATCAAGATTTAGATACGGTTTATAATATTGGCCCTCTAGATCTGAATATTTCAGGCTGTATGAATGCCTGTGGTCATCATCACGTGGGTCATATTGGCATCTTGGGCGTGGATAAAAAAGGTGATGAGTTCTACCAAGTATCACTTGGCGGTAATTCAGGTCATGATTCAAGCATTGGCGACATTCTTGGACCTTCTTTTGGTGCGGACGAAATGGCGGATGTCATTGAAGAAGTGCTGAATACTTACCTAGATCTTCGTTCATCTGAAACAGAACTGTTTATTGAAACCTATCGTCGAATTGGTTTAGTGCCATTTAAGGAACGTGTGTATGCCAAATAATACTTTGACTTCAAACGTTGTTTTAACGACTACTGGTGACACCTATCTCGATACGTTTCAACGTATTGGTGAAGATGGCGTTTTACCTGCGGGTGACGTGGTTTTGACCTTGGCTGAAATCGGACGTTTGAGCGAAATTACGGGTAAAAAAGGTTTAGTGCTGACCGAAGTGGATTCGCCTGAAACCGTGAAGTTACCAGTTGATCAACTTGATCTCATTGAAATCCGCTTCCCAGCGTTTGCTGATGGTCGCGGTTATTCCTTTGCAACATTAATCCGTCGCTTGGGTTATCAAGGTGAACTTCGCGCAACTGGCGATGTGTTTAAAGATGTGTTGTTTTATTTAAAGCGCGTTGGTTTCAACAGCTTTATTTTAAAACAAGGCAAAGATTTGAATGAGGCCAAAAGTGGTCTACAAGACTTTACCGCTGGCTATCAAGCATCTACTGCTGAACCACAAACGCATTATCAAGCGGGTCGTTAAGATTTCGATTTTTCACTAGAAAAGCCGCTTTATAGCGGTTTTTCTGTATGTACACTTGACCGTAATGCGCCGTAAATACAAAATTTGGGTCATATCATCATGTCCACACACGGATTAGACTCAGTTAAAATTGTGGTCTTTACACCGTATACAACGCAAAAATGTAATGAAAAATGGACACACGAAATAACTTTGACAAGGAAATAGTGATGAAAAGAATGATGGTACAGAAGTTACTGACTGGTGTATTAAGCGCTTCCCTGCTTTTCACGACACTACTCGCGCCGTCTATGACAACTTTTGCGGCGGAACCTGACGCGTCGAAGCCGCTTGGTCCAGCTGGCCCGAACGTCGATGAGTTGGAGAAATATTCCGAGATTTTTGCTCATGCCAAGAAACTCATGGATAACCCAAAAACATGGGACAAAATTCCTTCCAAAGTAACTTTATGTGTGTTCTCTCCAGAAGGTGCACATGGCAAAGGCTTTGACTTCGCCATGAACACCATGAAAGAGCTACCTAAATATACCCAAATTGCCAAAAACATGGGTATTGATCTAAAAATCAGCCTGACTTCACCACTCGATATGCACATTGAAATGGCATCAAATGTAGTCAAGCGCCATGCAAGCACAGATGTGAAATTCCGCATTTATACCAATGAAAAAATCGCCTCTGATGACTTTAAAGTCAATCAGTGTGACGGCGTTGCCATGAGTAATTTGCGTGCGAAGGAATACAACAAGTTTGTCGGCAGCCTCGATGCGATTGGTGCGATTCCATCGTATAAGCAACTCACTGAAGCGATTCAATTATTGTCAAAACCTGAAGCTTCAAAATACATGATGAACGATGACTATGAAACAGTAGCCATCATTCCAATGGGCGCTGCATACATCATGGTGAATGATCGTAAGATTAATTCTCTCGCAAAAGCTGCAGGCAAGAAAATTGCGGTTTTAGACTATGATAAGTCTCAAGCAAAAATGGTGCAGCAGATTGGTGCACAGCCTGTTTCTGTTGACTTAACGACGGTTTCAGGAAAATTCAACAATGGTCAGGTCGATATCATGGCTGGCCCAGCGTTGATCTTTAAACCTTTTGAATTGTACAAAGGCATGACAGCACCAGATGGTTCGACTAAAGGTGCGATTATCCGCTTCCCTGTAGTTCAGGTTACTGGCGTGATGATGATGCATCGCGGTAAATTCCCTGATGGTGTGGGTCAATTGGTTCGTGAGTTTGCTGCAACGCAAACTCCGCTTGCTTATCAGTTTATTGATGAAACTGAACAGTCTATTGATCCTAAGTTTTGGATGGATGTTCCAGC
>JASLFQ010000115.1 GCA_030150595.1 Aquirhabdus sp. | reverse complement strand
CTGCATTCGTTGTGGTATTTGAACCGACATCCAAGTTGCGCGCCATACCATTGACTTTAAAGCCTTGTAGCAGCTCGTTGTGGGTTGCTCTTGGGCTAGATGCAATTGGATTGACTGTACGGAGTAGATCTTTCACTTCTGCTTCTGCCGCATGACGCGCGCGTTGATTAGCGAAATGAGGCGGGTAATGTCTTGCATATTTACCCATCAATTGAATACGTGCATCAATGTTTGAACGATCAATGGCTTTAATTTCAAGTGCTAATGGATCTTCTGGAACTGCTGGTACCACCAATGCCGGAAGTACTGGCGCCGCTTGAGGTGCAGCTGGTGCAACTTTCACTTGCTCACATGCAGCTAGAGAAAGTCCTGTAATCGTGGATATCGTGAGTAAACGAAGTTTCATATTAAGGTTTTGCATGCTTTAAGAATTCCATGTCAGAAGTTATAAAACGAAGAGGTGAAATTTTGATAACTGTTAGGCATAAACATAACTATTAGATATAGTTACATAAAGCAAAGGCTTTCTGCCTAGGCACTTAAAGACTATAACTAAAATAATTTAAATAACAACCGAAAAAACAACCTCTCTCGTTGTAAAACAGCAACAGAATAATGTGTGCTGCATTATTTTCTGTTGCTATTTTGGGGACAATGGCGAGTTATTACAATCTTGGATGATGCTGAGATCATCTGCGTTAAGGGGTTGGTTTTTTTCATCACAGAATTTGGGATTCATTTGGCATACACTTTCACACATTTTATCAATGCGCTTATCGGTGGATTGCATGTGATTGAGTAATACGCGGAAAGCTTCTGCAACAGGATCAGGAAGATCGGGCGCGGTTGCATAAGGCTGAAATCCGATGGATTGGGCGTAATCTAGGATTTGATTGCGCTGTGTTGATGTAATTGCTTTATCCATTTCTTTTTCAATGAAACGTGCAGGATTGCCAACCACAGTGACTTCAGAAGGCACTGCTTTGGTGACAACGGCATTTGAACCAATCTTGGCATTTTTACCCACAGTAAAAGGCCCGAGCACTTTGGCTCCCGCACCGACCACAACACCATCTTCTAATGTTGGATGACGTTTGCCTTTTTGCCATGTCGTACCACCAAGCGTGACGCCATGATAAAGCGTGACATCATTGCCAATCTCGGCAGTTTCACCAATCACAACGCCCATTCCATGATCGATGAACAAACGCCGACCAATTTTAGCCGCAGGATGAATTTCAATGCCTGTCAGGAAACGATTCAGCATAGAGACACCACGAGCCGTGCCTTTCATTTTATGTTGCCAAAGCTGATGAGCTGCACGATGGAGTAAGACGGCGTGGATGCCAGGGTAGGTGAGCAGAACTTCCAGCGCACTGCGTGCTGCAGGGTCGCGATCAAACACTGCTTGAATGTCTTCTTGAAGTTGGTCAAACATTATTCGATGCCTATCACGGATGATTCATCATTCGATTTTAGTATTTCTACTATCTATATTGCTATTTTTTATATGACTAATTTTGACTGTGTAGTCTTTTATTTAGTCGATTCAGTGAGTATTTAGTTTGACTTATCTTGATTGTCTGATTGATGCTTAATGGATGTGGTTGAATGACGTAATGATTCTGGTGGCCAAGTGCCTTTACTCAATGCTTGTACCCGCCCAAAAATGCCCCTTAAAAGATTGTATTCCATGCGATCCAGTCGTACGCGTCCAAACAAACGACGGAGTCGTAGAGGGAGTAACCGCGGATTATTGGGGTCTAAGAAGTCAATATCAGCAAGCATGGCTTCAAGATGAGGATAAAATTGTTGCATCATCGCTTGATCAGCTAAAGGCTCATCCCATTGCATATGTCCAATCAGAGGCATTTGAGAAGTTTCGGTAAGAGAAGCTTCGGCGGTTGGTTTAGATGGAGTAATCTGTTGCGTTAAGGCATTCATTCGCAGTTCATAACAGATGACTTGAATGGCCGCTGAGACGTTTAAGACGCCATATTCTTCATTGACAGGAATAGTCAGATGATATTGTGCTTGGGCGAGTTCTTCATTGGTTAGTCCACGATCTTCTCGGCCAAAGATGATGGCAATATCACCATTACTGGTTTCATCAATTGCTAATTTGGTTGCTGATCGCACATCGAGTAATGGCCACGGAATAGTACGGCTGCGTGCGCTTGTACCGAAGACAAGAACACAATCAGCAATCGCTTCTTCAAGCGTGTCGACTAATGTGACATTGTCTAAAATATCTGCCGCACCAGCAGCGAGTGCTGTGGCATCAGGACTTGGAAAAGTTTTCGGATCGACGAGGGTCAGGCGAGACAACCCCATGGTTTTCATGGCTCGCGCTGCTGCGCCGATATTGGCGGGCAAAGTGGTATTGACCATGACAATACGAATGCGATCTAAGGCTGATGGATGTTGATTTACACTATTTACAGCATCCACAGAGACACACTCACTTTAGCCAGTTAAGATTCGGCATTCTACAGCAATTTTCGGAAACAGTTGTACTGGCAGTTATGATAACCTCTGCCAGTCATTACGTATCAGTTTGATTCATAATAGGGTCTATACAAACGCATGACTAACCTGATCAAAAAAGCTCGTTGTCAAAAAAGTTTCAATGGATTTATCACGTGGTATGGAGGGGAGATGACTGCAAATCAAAAATATCGATTGAAGCGCTCTATGATGCGCGTGAGCCTATGCTTGTGTGTATTGCAACTGGAAGGATGTACCAGTATGGAAGCGCAAAGTTTGGAGAATACGACTTTAGAGAAGGGATTTGCAGGAGAGTTAGCTCCTACTCAGGCAACCCCGGTCGACAAAATTGATCGCTAGAGGCGGATGATTGAGCATATAAATACAGCTTGGCTGCGTTCCCTTATAGACGATTGTTAGGCCATTTCATGACGTAAAAAATGAGTGACGCGATGTAATTCTTCTTGCGCAGCATGCAAGAGCACATCACTATGTTGTAAGCGATTTGCTTTACATTCTAGTAAGAGTTTTTGACAGAACGTAGCAAGATCAGTCGCACCGAGATTGGCGCTTGCACCTTTGAGTGAAGTAATGGCTGTGGCGCCCATCGCATTATCTGAGTGTTCAAAAGCCGATTGGATCGCACGCATGTCAATCAAGCTTTCGCGGAGAAAGTTTTGAATGAGACTATCATATTCGTCGCCTAAGAGATCTCTTAGCTCAAATAATTGTGCTTTATTGATCGGTTCTGCCATAGTTTTTCTCGATTATGGGACAGTCTTCTTATACAGCATTATTACAGATTTTCGAATAATACAATATCCCACGCGTCGCCCGATCAACGGTATAAAATCAATAATTTGCTAACCAGTTCTCGCTTCTGTGGCTTGTGTTTTGCGTTGATAAACGACACTGACGGCGGTCTTCCCAAAGTGTTCACGGAGCTGTTTTAGTAACTCGTCTTCTGGTCGCACATACCAGCGTTCGCCAACGCTTAGTGTGGCTTTTGAATAAGTATGATCAACTTGGAGTTGTAGTGGAATTCGTCGCTGTTCTGCCGAGGTGTCATTGATAAACGCAGGTAAAATAGTCTGTAGGCGTTTAGCGATATCAGGTGTTAATTCATCCTTGGTCAAAGTCAGTAAAACAGCTTCTGTCCGACGACTACGGATATCATTCATTGTGAATGCTTTGCGCAAACGTCCTATGGGATGGTCATAACCTTCGCGCTCGCTAATTTCACCTTCGATAACAATGATCGCATCAGGTTTTAGAATCTCTTTATAGCGTGCAAAGTTTTCATGTTGGCAGTTCACTTCTAAACGCGCAGTGCCGTCGTCTAAGGTAATGACAACACGGTTTGGAAAGTTCGCAACATCGATCACTAAACCAGCAAAAACCGTAGTTACGCCGCGTCGAGTCGCTTCAATATCTGCCAATTTACAACGTATAAAATTCTTTAATTCTGGATTATAAACATCAATCGGATGTCCCGTGAGATACAGCCCAAGTGTATCTTTTTCACCTTTTAAGCGAACTTCATCTGCCCACGCTGGAACTTTAGGTGGTGCATGGCGTGCAGGTACTTCGATGTCACCAAATAAATCGAAAATTCCGCTATCGAGATTTTGCCGTGTCTGTTCTGCAGCTTGTACAGCTTCTTCCAGTTGGCTGGCAAGTACCGAACGAAATTCACCGCGTGCGCCGCCGGCCGTTTCTTCCGTTAAGCAATCCAGCGCGCCTGAACGAATTAAGGCTTCGAGCGTACGTTTATTGGCTTTCTTCAAGTCAATGCGTTGGCAAAAATCGAAGATATCTTTAAATTCTCCGCCTTGCTTGCGCGCCTCCATGACGGATTCCATCGCGGCTTCACCGACGCCTTTAATTGCACCTAGGCCGTAGATAATCGTGCCAGAATCAGAGGCTCGGAAACGATAATCAGACCAATTGACTGATGGCGGCAGGATATTTAGTCCGAGTTCACGACAGTCGCTGATCAGGAACACGATGTTGTCCGTGTTTTGCATTTCAGAGGTGAGAACCGCCGCCATAAATTCAGCAGGGTAGTGTGCTTTTAGCCAAGCGGTATGATACGAAACAAGCGCGTAAGCAGCAGCATGTGACTTATTGAATCCATAGCCCGCAAACTTTTCGATATAGTCAAAAATCTCATTGGCTTTACGTTCGTCAATGCCTTTGGTTGCTGCGCCTTCGACGAAAGTGACACGCTGTATGACCATTTCTTCAGGTTTTTTCTTACCCATTGCGCGGCGAAGCAAGTCTGCACCGCCCAACGAATATCCTGCACAGACTTGAGCTGCTTGCATGACCTGTTCTTGATAAACCATAACGCCATAGGTCGGTTTTAGAACGTCAGTGAGAAGCGGGTGTAGATATTCAAAGTCCATACCATGCATCCGACTGATAAAGTCAGGAATCAGATCCATTGGACCAGGTCGATAGAGTGCAACGAAAGCGATAATTTCTTCAAATTTGCTGGGTTTGGCTTCTTTCAGCATTCGCTTCATGCCACTACTTTCAAGCTGAAATACAGCGGTTGTTTTAGCATCCTTAAGAATTTGAAATGCTAATTTGTCATCCAGTGCGATTTGATTCAGATCGAGTAACGGTTTATTCGCTTGCGTGTTACGTGCATTGATCGCATTAACAGCTTGGTCGATTACTGTGAGGTTACGTAATCCTAAAAAGTCGAATTTAACCAAACCGACTTTTTCAACATCGTCTTTATCAAACTGACTGACGCGCGAGCCGTCTTCATCACAATAGACCGCCGAAAAGTCACTGATTTTGCTTGGCGCAATGAGTACACCACCCGCATGCTTTCCGACATTTCGGGTAATGCCCTCAAGCTTGGTCGCCATTTCCCAGATTTCGGTGACGTCATCATAGTCAGAACCTGTTTGATTCATGACCAAATCTTTCAGCTGAGGCTCAACTTCTAAAGCTTCTGCTAAGGTAATACCTGGCGGTTTACTTGGAATCAGGCTAGAAATACGATTTCCTAAGCCATAGGCTTTGCCGAGTACGCGAGTGACGTCACGGACAGCACCTTTTGCCGCCATGGTTCCAAAGGTAATAATCTGTGAGACCGCTTCACGTCCGTAGGTTTGTGCAACGTATTCAATGACGCGATCACGACCCGCAATGCAAAAGTCGATATCGAAGTCGGGCATCGAAACGCGTTCAGGATTGAGGAATCGTTCGAATAGAAGATCGTATTTCAGTGGATCAAGGTCAGTAATGCCAAGGCTATAGGCGACTAATGAACCCGCACCCGAACCACGACCAGGGCCGACAGGGACGCCATTGTTTTTTGACCAGCGAATAAAATCCA
>JASLFQ010000103.1 GCA_030150595.1 Aquirhabdus sp. | reverse complement strand
GTTCAAGTCTTGCGTATCGGTCATGCTGTGTATGCAAGCATCATGCCTACATATCTTTATCAAGCTTCTCGAGAATATCTTGCCGTCCATTAAACGGTTCGCTATCGTAGCAACACTAGGTTTATCTACGCTTCACTCATTCACGAGAACATTGATCAACATGAAACTCCCTGCTCAACCCTTCAAAAAGCAAAACAAACAGCAAAGGGTCGCCGAAAAGTCCTCTTCACAAAACAATTTATCTGATCTTCAGACTCATATCGAGTATCTAAAGAGATTAAGTCAATTGATCTCGCCGATCTTGGCCCAAACGCTATCACACGAAGGAGATTGGCAAGTCGCTGCACTTGAAGGTGAAGTTCTATGTATTGCTACCGAACATCATACCGCAGCGAGTCAATTAAGATATTTACAACACCATGTCATCAAAGCACTTCAGCAGCTTCCAGATTTTGCCGCTGTCAGACGCCTGAAGATAGTGATCGAAGTCCAGCCTAAGCCTAAAACAATTAGTCATGGCCGATTGCCGGAACTCACTCCTGAGGTTCGACAAATACTGGATGATGCAGCCTCTGCGTTTCAAGACACGGATATTAGCGATACCTTACGTCGTTTGGCAAGAGAGCGGCGATAACACTGTACGATAACGTTACAGTGTAACATTTATTCATATTCAGAATTATTTACCCAACCAGCTGTTTTATTGTTATTTTATCTTTCAATCTGCTTCAATGTAGTGAATTGGGCAGGAATTCTTGTCATCAAATGTCACAATTTCATAGGCATCTGGTCGCTCAAGTAACGCACGAAGCAGCTGATTATTGAGTGCATGGCCTGATTTATAGCCATCGAATTGACCAATAATACTGTAGCCGAGCAGATACAAATCACCGACGGCATCCAACATTTTGTGACGTACAAACTCATCGGCGAAACGTAAACCCTCTTCGTTCACAATGCCGTGATCGTCCACTGCAATCGCATTATCCAAGCTCGCACCTAAAGCAAGATTATTGGCTTGCATATATTCGATGTCGCGCATGAAGCCAAACGTCCGCGCATGACTCAACTCTTCCACATATGATGTCGTGGAAAAATTAAGCTCAGCAGACTGATGCTCTTCATCAAAAGCAGGATGATCAAAGTCAATGGTAAAGCACACACGGAAACCATCGTAAGGCGTAAATGCCGCTCGCTTATCACCGACCAAAACTTCGACGGGCTTTATAATTTTCACAAATTGTTTCGGGGCAGTTTGCTCTACGATGCCAGCTGTTTGAATCAAAAAGACGAAAGGTCCTGCACTACCGTCCATAATTGGCACTTCGGCAGAGGACACATCGATCATCAAGTTATCGATACCCAAACCAGCCAATGCACTCATTAAGTGCTCAACAGTGCCAATACGCGCACCATCATGTTCCAAATTCGAAGACATGGTGGTTTCATTGACAAGGAGCGCTTGCGCTGGAATCTCGACTGGTGGATTCAGGTCAACACGACGAAAAACGATCCCGCCATCAATCACATGCGGATGTAACGTGAGATAAACTTTTTGACCACTATGTAATCCAATTCCAGTCGCGCGAATCGTTCGGCGGAGCGTACGTTGCTGGAGGACATGTTTTGACATTTTATTTCAAAATATTACAGGATTGACACATCCTAACATTGATTACAAAGCATGCCAACCTAACAATAATTCTGGCCAGTCACCATTTTGTGTGCCTTTTGTTTTTTAAAAAATTTTCTAAAACATATTCAATAAGATATAAATAAAGAAAAGCCCATTATCGCAATGAGCTTGTTTCAATCAAATCAAATACTAAGAATAAAATGCTAGCGCTTTTGCTGATTCTTCAAAAAATCTTGAATGCGCATTGGTGAAGATGCTGCACGTTCAACTGCAGGTTGAGCAGCTACTGTCGGTAAAGGTTCAGTTAAACCAGTGTGACGACGATCAATTGCAGGCGCATCAATATCATCTAACGGCAGCGCAACTTGATCTTTACGGGTTGGAATTGGACGGCGTTGCATTGGGCGATCATCTCGACTCAGACCCGTAGCGATCACGGTAATACGCAATTCGTCGCCTGCATCTGGATCTAAAACCACACCCACAAAAATATTCGCTTCTTCATCGGCAATTTGCTCAATGACTTCACCAACAGTCTGAAACTCATCAAGTTGCACATCAGAACCCGTAATATTGACGAGCAAGCCTTGCGCATCTTCCAGCAAAACATTGTCCAAGAGTGGACTACGAATCGCCATTTCTGTTGCAATTCGTGCGCGATCATCACCTTTGGCGCTACCAATACCCATCATCGCGTGTCCACGCGCACTCATCGCCGCACGAATATCCGCGAAGTCGATATTGATCATCCCCGGGTTCATGATCAGATCAGAAATCCCGCGCACCGCATTCAGTACCACATCATCCGCACGTTTAAACGCATCAACGACTGATAAGTTGCGATAAACACTCATCAATTTATCATTCGGAATCGTGATTAACGAGTCAACGTATTGGGTTAAATCTTCGATACCACGCTCGGCAGAAGATGCACGACGTTTTCCTTCAAATTTAAACGGAGTCGTGACGACTGCGACAGTCAGAATACCCATTTCTTTGGCAATTTCCGCGATCACAGGCGCCGCACCCGTACCAGTACCACCGCCCATACCTGCAGTAATGAAAACCATGTCTGAGCCTTGCAATACTTCGCGAATACGCTCGTGCTCTTCTTGAGCCGCTTGGCGACCCACTTCAGGATCAGCGCCAGCCCCTAGACCACGACTGGTTTGCAAACCGAGTTGGATACGATTCTGCGCCGACATACGATCCAATGCCTGACGATCTGTATTCGCACAAGCAAACGTGACACCCTTAATACCCGAACGCACCATATGTTCGACCGAGTTACCACCACCACCGCCGACGCCAATCGCTGTGAAACGAGCCGTGCCGTTATTATCAGGGGTATCATCTTGCACCAATGTGTAGGACATGGTGTTGCTTCTCCAAAAATAAAAATACCGTAACAACCTGCTTAATCGCAATCAATGCTAAATCATTCTATGCAAGTCATTACCCAAAGTGGTATGGGAATACGTTAAGTTCTGTTTTTAAATATCAATGTAGATTAACCATCGTTGCCATCAACAATGCTCAAAACTGTCTGACCAGAACAACCAAAAAACAATCATCTCTTTAATTTACAACAAATATCAAAACTAACTGCAAAAGCCTAAAACACATTTCCATCAAAAATCTTTTAAAAAACAGCGCGCAACTTATCGACCAATCGTCGCCATGGCGTCACCATCAAACGCGTCACAATTTGCTCACGTCCTGTATCGCGATCTGTTTCTTCGCTCCAACGCTGATTTTCGCTTTGGCTATATAGCAGCAGACCGCTGGCTGTGGCAAATATTGTCCGATGAAGTAACGGTTTACGATCATCACGGATTTCAACACTGGCAGGATGATTGCCTAAATGCACGGGTACACCCAAGGCATTTCGCGCCAAACTCACAATCCCTTCAATCTGACAAGATGCACCAGAGAGAACCACGCCATGACGAAGCACACTAATTGCACCGCTATCCGCTAACAATCGGCGAACTTCTTCAAAAACTTCTTCATAACGCGCAATAATGATATCTGCCAAATCCATTCGACTTAAAGTCAGAACAGGATTATTGCCCACGCCTGTCACCTGAATCATTTGATCAGGACGAATCAGGTCTCGATTCACGCCACCATAGCGAACTTTCAACATCTCGGCTTGTTCAGTTGATGTATGCAAAACGGATGCAATATCTCGCGTCACATTCTCACCACCACGTTGCAAGGTATGACTCAAAATCAAACGATTTTCCAGATAAACCGAAATAGCGGTTGTGCCTGCACCAATATCAACCAAGCATACGCCGTATTCTTTTTCATCGCGGAGTAATGTTGATTCTGCAGTTGCCAGATTAGAAACAATCATTCGCTCAACACCAATATTCGCCGATTTCAGCGCTTTATCAATGTTTTGCATTGTATTATTAGGCAGCATCATTAAATGATAATGGCCTGTGATTGCCGCTGCTGCCATATTGATCGGGTATTCTGCCCAATCATCACGATCATCAATCGCCACGCCAAGCGGCACGGCATTGATCAGATAATGGGTCGGCATCAAGTGACTACTTTTCGCCATTTCCAATGTGCGTACGATTTCTGCTGTCGTAATCGAACCATTGGCAACTGGCGTGCGACCTGACGCATTAAAACTTTGTAATTCAGGACTCGGAATGGCAACCCATGCGCTATGCACACGGCAATCCGCCATATCTTCGGCCAAAGCCACTGCTTCTTTAATCGCAGCAACAACTTTGTCCATATTATTGATCATGCCCTTACTCATACCGCGATTTGCAGCATGACCTAGACCAATGACCTCAATCCGATCAGCGGCATGGACACGACCAATGAGTACCGCAACTTTGTGCGTGCCGACATCAATCGCAACAATCGTCGGTATCGTTTCAATTTCACTCATCTTTACAGCCCATTCTCAAAACTCTTCTGTTCAAGCGTGTATCTAAAAAATAATATGCCGAAGATAACCTCTTTGCATAAATTAAGTTATTCATGGCTGAGTCACATTTGGTGCAGCCAACGCTGCATCTGCAGAAGATGCAGGTGCAACTTTCACTGGCAGACTGATAGGTGCATCCGTCCACTGTACCGCCATGCCATTGCGGTAGCGCAAATCAACCGCGGCAATCCGCGGCCATAATTGATGTAACCGATCATTGCCTTGCCCAAGCTCGCTGAGGCGTTGTAATTTTAAATTAGTCTGCTCTTGGTCGACAATCACTCGCAACCCTGAATCAAACGACATAAACCATGTCATACGATCGGTTAAGTAGAGCTCTTTTAATCGCAAACCCAGTGGCGCAAACCATTGGTTAATCTTTTGGTACTGCTGCATCATCGCCAGCGACTGATTGATCGGTCCATGCAATAGTGGCAAATCCAAATGATCGCTATTGACCGCCTCAATAAAAATAACACCTTGACCACTTAATAACCGTCCGCTGCCCCAACGCGCTATCGGCTGACGAGGAATCACACGAACCAGCAATCCATCAGGCCAATGCCGAGTCACCGTCACACTCTCGACCCAAGACAGGCTCAATGCCGCATCACGTATCGACACTAAATCAGCCGTAAAATAATTCTGATGAATCAGTGGCTGAATCTTCTGCTGCAATAAGCTCTGTTCAGCCGAATTAATATCACCCGTCACCACAAGCTGAGCCACTGGAGCATGTAATAACCGATGCACCACGCCCCAACCACCCATGCCACACAGCACCAGCGCCGCAACCAACAGCAACCAACTCCCCATTCCTGACAATTTTCCGCCAAGCGTTTGCGACGAATCAGACTGAGGAGACATTGACATTAATCGGTGCGCTGCAATGGGTAACTGTGCCATGTTTTATCTTATCTCAACCAGCATGCGCTGGGGTAGAATTTACGTCTGCTGTTAATGGCGCTTCAGCATTTTGACTTAATGTTTGACCCAACGTTTGACTCAGTATGGCAACGCATAAATCGGCAAAACTATAGCCGACTGCTTTCGCCGCCATAGGTACAAGCGAATGATCAGTCATGCCAGGAACCGTATTCACTTCCAGCAACCAAAAGCGTCCATCAGTATCTTGCATCGCATCGATGCGCCCCCAACCTGTCGCACCAACCGCATTAAAGGCGCGTAGCGCTAACACTTGCAATTGTTTTTCTTCCAGATCGGTTAAGCCCGATGGAATGCCATAATGAGTGTCGTTACGTAAATATTTAGCCTGGTAATCATAGAACGCCACATCTTTCGGCGGCTCTAAACGAATCACAGGCAGCGCTTGTCCATTCAAGATCACGACGGTAAACTCACGACCCGTAATCCACGCTTCAGCCATCACAACAGCATCATGTCCGCTCGCTTCACGATAAGCGGGCTCAAGTTGTTCAGGACGTTCAACTTTGCTCATACCAATGCTCGAACCTTCATGAACTGGCTTGATAATCAGCGGTAAACCTAATTCGGCAATCACCGTTGGGTAATCAGTATTTTCATCAAGCAAGCAATACGGAGCAGTTGGCAAGCCTATACCTTTCCATAGCTGTTTAGTTCTGGCTTTATCCATGCCAAGTGCAGAAGCAAGCACACCTGAACCTGTATATGGAATATTCATCCATTCCAATAAACCTTGGATTTGACCGTCTTCACCACCACGACCATGCAGCACAATAAAAGCACGGTCATATTGTGCAAGTTCGGTAATTGCGCGGATTGCAGGATCGAAGGCTTCGGCGTTCACGCCTTTGGTCAGCAGCGCATCAAGGACAGCTTGACCACTCTTCAGCGAGACTTCACGCTCGCCCGAATTTCCACCAAACAAAACCGCGACTTTTCCAAACTGTTTCATGCTTTTTAAATCCATACTTTTTAAACTAGAGTAACCCATGCTCACGGCGCCAATCTCAACGCCTCGTTCCTGCAATACACATCATCGGCTCACCGCGCAATCTATCATGTGTAACAAACACAACCTATGCTTTCCTGTATGCTTTTTATAGCAGTACATCGTTCTTAGGATTTTACCTGTAAATACAAGCTTTGTTGGGCCAAATCGTTAGACACCGCACCGACATTTCCAGCGCCTTGCGTCAGAAGCAAATCGCCGGCTTGCAACACGCTTTGCAAAACTTGCGGAAGTTGCTCATCTACAGGATCAACCAAGATCGGCTCAACGCGTCCACGTGCGCGAATACTACGCGCCAAACTACGACTATCTGCACCAACAATTGGCTTCTCGCCCGCTGAATAAACTTCCATCAACAGCAGAACATCGACTTGTGACAACACTTCAACGAAGTCCTCAAAACAATCACGTGTGCGCGTAAAACGATGCGGCTGAAACAACATCACTAAACGACGATCGGGATGACTTTGACGTGCCGCTTTAATCGTCACTTCAACTTCTTTTGGATGATGTCCATAATCATCGACCAACATAATGCTGCCGTCCTGATGTGGGAACTCGCCTTGAACTTGGAAACGACGACCAACGCCCGCAAAACCAGACAGCGCACGGCTAATGGCAGCATCGCTCACACCTTCATCGGTGGCAATGCCAATCGCCGCCAACGCATTCAGCACATTATGCAAACCTGGTTGATTCGTCGTAACGGTCAATGGCTCGCGGTCACGACGTAACACGGTAAATCGCGTCTGCATCCCGAGCTGAACCACATCAACCGCACGGATATCATTACCTTCATTAAAACCGTAGGTCAAAAATGGACGACCCACACGCGGTAATAATTCTTGAATATTTGCATCATCGCCACACAACACAGCCAAACCATAAAACGGCAAATTATGCAGGAACTCAATAAAGGTATCTTTTAACTTCTCAAAACTACCGCCATAGGTTTCCATGTGGTCAGCATCGATGTTGGTGACAATCGCCGCCATCGGTTGCAAATACAAGAATGACGCATCGCTTTCATCGGCTTCTGCAACTAAATAACGA
>JASLFQ010000064.1 GCA_030150595.1 Aquirhabdus sp. | reverse complement strand
TTCATCAGATTCATAGCTGTGATTTTGAGCATTATATAAATGCGTAATCGCCGCTGGTTCCAAATTCCCTTGCGGATTTGCCAAAATTCCACGATGTAAATCATGAGTATGCGTTGCAAACTCAATCAAACCCGAAGCCTTCATCTCACGCAATTGTGACCATGTGACAAAGCCATTCTTGCCAAAAGCATCATTAGGCACTGCCCCCGTAATCCAGCCAGTTTCTAAAGCCAATAATGCTGGGTAATGATAGGTTTTAAGCAATGGAAATAGCGTCGTAAAATTACTTTCTGGCCCGTCATCAAAGGTTAAGAGCACAGCATTATCAGGCAATTTTTTTTGATTTTTCTTCGCATCCAAAATTTGTTGTAACGACACTGGATGAAGATGGTGTACTTGAATCCAATCAAAAAAATGAGCCAATCGCGCAGTATTCATCGCATACGGATCGTGATCTGTATCGGGTAACACATCTTCTCTTACGTCATGAAATGCGAGAACGACAAACTGGTTTTGTTGAATCTGCACAGTCACATCTGATGCTGCACAAGCGAGGCTGGCACATAAAAGCAGCCACATGCTAATGAGTACTTCGACAAATGGCGTGGTTAGACTACGCATTAAAATACTCCATCGAAACCAAGTAAGCCGCTAATGCGCCGCTCTCGTTCTCCACTATAAACATGCGTTCCCCAAGCCACTCCGTAATGCAGTTTCCAAACACGGGTGAGTTGCCAAGTATGTTGGTACGATAAATCCAATGTTGGCACGGTTGTATAACCTGCTTCATCGGTGAGACCTGTTGAGATTTGAAAATTTTGTGTCAACGACTGGTCATAGTCTCGCCACGTCACCCAATCATGCTGCAAGCGAACATCTGTACTGAATAAGTTTTTAGGATTGTAATAAGTGCCGCCTGCTTGGCTATTGGCTTCACGATATAAATCAATGCCACCCGCGGTAACATAATCATCTCCAGCAAATAAGCGCTGGGATCCACCGATCGATACTGTTTGTCTATGATTACCATCATCAATATTAAGCAATCCAAAGTTTAGATAAGCTGACCTTGACTCACTTTGCCGCCATTTAATATTGAGATTGGCATCATTGGCAGACAATCCAGCACCTAAAGCACGGAGTGGAATCGCCATTGAATCCGTTGAACCATTCAGAGCATATTGCCAATAATCATTCAGCCACTGTGACCAGCCTGCACTCACACCAGAATGATCATCCTGTGGAAAGCGTTGGCTAAATAAAACCCAAGCATCTCGCCGCTCACCATCCCACTCAAGACCCGTACCCAATCGATTATCTTGTATATCTTGCGACCCAATATCTGACCAGCGATCATCGTGCTGAACAAAGCCCCGCCAGTTATCCATCACCCACGGCGTATTGATCCGTGTCTCCCAAGCCCGATCACGACTACCATTCACATCAATCGCGTTGCCACCACCTGCACTATCACCGACAGAAAATTCACTCGTAATTGATGGTCTATTGCGGTCTTGCCAAGTTGCATAGCTTTTCTGAACTGAGCTGTCATTTGGAAAATCCTGATACAACGGCACAATGGTTGCGCCCCAGCGTTGGATTTGTTCAAGATCGCTCGCATTATTGGCAATATTGATACGCGTTGCAGGATCTTGCGGCTCATAGGTCTCTGCAATTGAAGTCATTTTATCAGCGTATTGAGGCCAACCACGCCAACGCAAAACAGTCGCATAATCATCAATCACACCAATGCTATATGGCGCTCTGTTAAACAAGTCGGCAAGTTGGGCTTCCGATTCTGCAAGATGATTGCGATAGGCCAAATCCATTGCCACCGTTTGATCGACTTCCAAACGCTCCCAATTCGGCAAAGGTTCACCGCCCGCGCCTTTAGAATGTGCATACGACGGCGTAACACGTTTCAGTTGCGCCAAAACATCGTCAGCTTGTTTATAGTTTTCTGATTCGATCAATGCTCTATAGAGACTTAAAGCTAAGGGTGCATCGTTTTGCTTTTGCAACAACGCGGTATACATTTTCGCTGCAATCTTCGGCTGTTGCACTGCAAGATAAGCATCAGCTACAGCACGTATCACATAATCAGGAACTTGAGCATCCAACGGTAACTGCTCATACGTTTGAATCGTCTCGGACATACGGTTCAGCAAACGCAGCACATAAATTCGATCAAATTCGGTACGGCGATATTGAGGACTGTCTTTTGGAATCGCCTTCAAATTTATATCGATATCAGCTAACACATCCTCTAAAGGCTGATTACGAACTTGATATCGCCGAATACCATCTAAACGATCACGTTCAGCGACAGCATCCTGTAATTGTGCAATCGTATTATCCGCACGCAGTCGATATAAGGTTTCCTGCGAAAAAAATACAGCATGTTGTTCAGCTAACAGATATGCAGCGTTAGTCGCATTAAGATCGGATAAAGCGTACACAGACTCTTGAATTGCCACGATCTGATTAGGGTCTTGATTGCGCGCAAGCATACTCATCGCTAACCCTTGAGCGGGCTGCTTCGCCAAACGATACACATATGCCATTTGAGCTAAATCTGTCGCATCAAGCGTTGAATTCACCACAGGCAATGCTGCTAATGCAACCTTGGGATGATTTGCTTCAGCACTCACTACGGCATACAAAATTTGCGCTTTAACATCTAGTTTATATTTATAAGGCTCAAGCAAATGCTGCGCTTCCGCAAACAAATGAAGGTCACGCAATGCTCCTGCCCATGCTATTACCGCGTAATCAGGGAAATTGGGAAATGTCCGATTTTCAGTTAACTGGCGAATTTCAAGGTTGCGTCCCGCTTGGTGCAGTAAAACAATTAAATCAGCGACCACGCGTACATCATCAGGATATTGTGCATGTAATCGGTACAGACTTTGAATTGCGACGTCTAACTTTCCATACTTCGATATGAGCACCGCTTGCTCGCGCAAAATCCTCACGGCGGGATCAATACTTTCAGCCCAACTTGTTGCCGAGGTTAAACAGCCTAATAAAATGAATATATAATTTGAGTGCGCATGGAATCCAAGCACATTTTTTTTGAGAACAGCTCCAGAATGTACTGCATTCTGCTGCATAAAATAAAATCCCATGCCTATTTGGCGGAAAACATATAAGAGTGATAAAAAATGATCAAAAAACTAACAAAAAATGTACAACCAAACAACATAATACATTGTTTGCAGAAAAATGAAGTAAAAAATTCAACAAAAGTGTGACATCGTATGCAATATCAGCCCAAAAACTCACATGCAAATATAATTTTTATAAAATATTTAATATTTAATATTTATACGAATCACATCTTTCTATTAGCATGGTCATGACTGCAATAAAAACATCCATTCACGACAACGCCACGATCAACACGCACCAAGATTCCGTAGTATTCACATGCCTTTAATTCTATCGGCGCTTGTGGTGTAGGTATTATAGGAGAGATCACACGCCATACCCAACGTATACTGAAGTATAGAAATATAAAAATAATGATTAATTTCAACATGAAAAATATGCCACTCTAAAAAAACCTATATTACAATAATGTATATTTCTACCACTAAGTCACACTTTTACCCAAAAATCATTACTGCATTTTCTGTATAAATGCAGCTGCCTGCGATATAGTGAGCACACATAAATTATAGTCACAGCCACTTAGGAACTGAGTGAGCTTTCTTTGGAAATTTGATCAAAAATGAGTGTTTTAACCCTCGCATTAGCGCAATCTACTTTTCTTGTCGGCGACATCGCAGGCAATACCAAAAAAATTATTGAACAAGCCAACACTGCACGTGAAAAAGGCGCGCAAATTATTGTGTTTCCTGAACTTGCATTAACTGGCTATCCACTAGAAGATCTACTCCTTCGCCCAAGCCTCGCCACGCGCATCAACGCCGCTTTAGCAGAAATCGCAGCAATTGAAGGCATCGTGATCGTCGTTGGCTATCCATTAAATGATGGCAAAAAGCGCTTTAATGGCGCAGGTGTTTTCGCCCAAGGTGTGCAACGCGGTATCTATCGCAAACAACAATTGCCGAATTATAGTGTTTTCGATGAAGCGCGTTATTTCAAAGCTGGAACTGATAGCGTGATCTTTGAAATGAGTGGCCGCAAAGTTGGTTTACTCATCTGTGAAGATATTTGGCATCGCCAACCGATCAAGACGCTTAAAGAAAATGGGGCTGAGTTGGTTCTCGTGCTCAACGCTTCACCATTCCAAATTGGCAAGCAAGAACTGCGTCGCTCACTGCTGACACATCGCGCGCAAGAAAATAACATTGCGATTGCTTCAGTGAATTTAGTTGGCGGACAAGACGATCTCGTCTTTGATGGTGGTTCAATTGCCGTCAATCCAGATGGTCAAATTGCCGCAGAAGCAGGTCGCTTTGAAAGCGAATTGCTATTTGTCAACTTTGATCTTGAACAACGCGCGTTTGTTGTCCAAGAACCTATTAAACCATTACCAAAACTCGCAGAGATCTATCAAGCACTTGTGCTTGCGGTCAGTGACTATGTGAATCACTCTGGTTTTCCAGGTGTCATTATCGGGTTATCAGGCGGCATTGACTCGGCTTTATGCTTAGCAATTGCTGTGGATGCGCTCGGTGCAGAACGCGTAAACGCCGTCATGATGCCATATGCTTATACCGCGGCAATGAGTATCGAAGATGCTGAAGCCCAAGCACAGCGTTTGAATGTTGGCTATCATGTTGCTGAAATTCATCATATTGTAGATAGTTTCACACAGACACTGGCACCATTATTTGGCGACTCACCTGTCGACTCTACTGAAGAAAATCTACAAGCACGTGCACGTGGCACTTTGCTGATGGCGCTCTCCAATAAGTTTGGTCATTTGGTTCTGACGACAGGGAATAAATCAGAAATGTCAGTTGGCTACGCAACCTTGTATGGTGATATGGCTGGCGGATTTGATGTGCTGAAAGACGTGTATAAAACACAAGTTTATGAACTCGCCAACTTCCGTAATTCACTGGAAGAAACGCCTGTCATTCCTGAGCGTGTCATCACTCGCCCACCTTCGGCGGAGTTGCGCCC
>JASLFQ010000040.1 GCA_030150595.1 Aquirhabdus sp. | reverse complement strand
TCACACAATTTAGTCGGCATTGTGGTGTTCTCGATCATCTTTTTTACCGTTGTTTTTTTCTGGCCCGATGGTGGCGGATACATCTTAGAGCACGCAAATTTTGAACCGGCTAATCACTTAAAAACCCCCGATCACATTGCGCCAGTTTGGTATTTCACGCCGTTTTATGCCATTTTAATGGCCATTCCCAACAAACTCGGCGGCGTCTTGGCATTATTGAGTTCGGTTGCCATTTTGTTTTTCTTACCTTGGCTGGATAAATCACCTGTTAAATCCATTCGTTATAAAGGCACATTATCCAAAATCTGGCTCACCATCTTCGTGATCAGTGTTTTGGTATTAGGCATCATTGGCGCAACACCTCTGGATCATGCATTACTGCCATTTATGAGCAATCAAACACTCGCTCAGATCATGACGCTCTTTTATTTCCTCTATTTCTTGCTTATGCCTTTTTATACAGGATTTGAAAACGTCAAAGTGCCGCCAGATCGCATCACGCGAGGTCGCCGATGATCATTCTCACAATACGATCTATGCTTATTTCCGCTCTGTTATTAGGTGGAATAAATGTTTTTTGTCTAAGCACAGCACATGCAAGCAGCGTCAGTTGTGGCACATCCACTGAACCTGATCCATCGCATCCAAACCAAAAGCAACAACGTGATTACTCCTGTCGCCAAGCGCCAATTGACATCAATGATCAAGCCTCATTGCAGCGTGGTGCAGCACTGTTTATGAATAATTGTGCAAGTTGTCACTCTCTCAAATATTTGCGCTACGAACGAATGGCTCATGATTTGTCGATCTTGCCAGCATTGATCGAACAGTACATGAAGCTGACCAATGGAAAAATTGACGATGGCATCGATGCAAAAATGGATCCCGCCATACAGAAAAAGATCTTTGGCACAGTTCCACCTGATCTCTCTGTAGAAACGCGCGCGCGCAGTCCAGATTGGGTTTACACCTACCTTTTGAGTTTTTATCCTGACAAAAGTCGTCCTTTTGGCTTTAACAATACAGTCATTCACGATGTCGCCATGCCGAATGTTTTAGATGGCTTACATCAGCAAGTCGGCGATCAAGCCTTTCAAAAACAAGTGGGCGATCTGGTTAATTTCTTAAATTATGCAGCTGAACCGGTGCAGCATGTCCGCAAAATTTACGGCATATTCGTGATTTTATTTTTATTCATATTCCTGATTCCTGTGTATTTGCTCTACAAGGAATATTGGAAAGATGTGAAATAAGTCCGTTGATTTCAATAAAGCGACATTGATAAAAATGAACCATTAAAATCACGCCTAATTTAGGCAAACTGCTTTATACTTTTAGATCAATTAAAATTACGATGTATTCATGTCTTCAGCTTCGCCTGCACGCACAACGTCTTTATCCTCGCAAGCCAATTTACCACTACAAAACGGCTTGTTCCTCTATGCGCATCCAGATGCACATCATAGTCATCGTGTCCGTTTAGCCTTGGCAGAAAAGGAAGTTGAATACACCCTCATCTTGGTCGATCCAGACGACCGACCTGAAGATTTAGCAGCACTCAATCCCTATAACACGCTGCCAACTTTGGTTGAGCGCGAATTACGACTCTTTGAAAGTCGCATCATCTTAGAATACCTCGATGATCGTTATCGCCAAACCAGACTGCATCCTGATGCACCAGCAGCACGCGCATTGGTCAAACAATATGCATGGCGCATTGAAAAAGACTGGCTTGTCGCGGCGGACATCTTATTAACCGATCCAAGTACATTAGATGTCAAAAAAGCCGCGCAAGCACGCAAAGCCCTCACCGACTCACTCATCAGTTTATCGCCACTTTTTGGTCATCAACCTTACTTTTTAAGCGACTCGTTTGGTCTATGTGATTGCCTACTTGCACCTGTGCTTTGGCGATTACCACAAATGGACATACACCTGCCATCCAATTTAGCAAAACCTCTGCTAACATACTGTCAGCGTCTGTTTGAACGTCCAGCTTTCATCAAATCATTAACTGCTCAAGAACGCGCCAGAAAACGAGAGTGACGATTCAAACACTTTACAGATTTAAAAATTGAACTTGCGAGAACCATCATGACTACGCCCGCCGCCATTACCCCGACCCGCCCTTATTTGGTACGTGCGATCTACGAATGGATTAATGATAATTTATTAACGCCTTATCTCCTCATCAATGCAGAAGAAACAGGCGTTTTTGTACCGCAGCAATACATTAAAGATGGGCAAATCGTCCTCAATATCGCACCACATGCGGTACAACAACTGCTGATGGATAATGATGCCGTTGGATTTAGCGCACGCTTTGGTGGCGTTGCACAGCAAGTCTATGTACCAATGCGCGCCATCATGGGTCTATATGCACGCGAAAATGGTCAAGGATTGTTCTTTGATGCGAATGAATATGCCGCCGTGGCTACCGATGAAGTAAGCCAACCTGCCAGCGAAACCTCGACCAAAGAAGCAGAGGTTGCACCTGTCAAAAAACCAAGTTTACGGATATTAGATTAACGATTTAAAACCTTTTGATTTTCCTAATTATGAAGACTAAGCTCCTGATAGATTTAAATACAGCAAATTGATGTGTATTTAAATCTCTGCCTAGTGAATTTGTAATTTACACGTGTTACCTTTGCGTTCATTCAATGATAATTCTTTAATGATTTGCTACAAGCGCGCTATTAAGGATATTCAATAACATATTGGTTTACCTGATTCCTTTTATGGAACGAGTTTCGGTTTTGTTTTACATCATTTGTTCTACATCATATTGTTTATATGTATTTATTCTAATTTAGACATCGTTCTCCACAACATGAGAGAGGCTTAAAAAAATGGCATTATCCTTATTACAACATCTCCGCGAAACCCAAGGGGCAGGCCTAGTTGGCGAAGTGACGCAGAACTACGGATTAAGTAGCGACAGAGCAACAGGTTTTATCAATGCAGGACTCGCCTTGGTGGTTGGTCGTCTGGTCAACATTAACCAAACCCAAGGCACTAGTGCTGTCCTCGACATTCTTGAGAAACAAGATGTTTCAGCACTTTGGCAAGATGCGGATTTAGCAAGCGCACATAAAGAACTGACCGCACTCGGTGGCGTAGATGAAAAGACTAGCCTCAAAGCACTCAACTTAATCACAGAACGCAGCTTAGCCGCGATTCATGAACTAGAACAAACAGCAAGTTTAGGTAAAGAAGGCATCAACGAATTACTTGATGGACAAGCAGAACATCTGCAAGGTCATTTTCCAGATTGGATTTACGCAGCGGCAGGATTGCCAGCGCTGATTGGTCTAGGTGTGTTTAGTACCGTCAAAGAAAGCGTTGCCAGCCTTGGCAGTATTTTGCGCCAAGCAGGTGATGCCATTGCAGAAACGGCATCTGATGTTGCAGACAAAGCGTCTGATGTCACTTCTTCAGTCGTCGATAGCACCTCAGACATTGCATCAAAAACATCCGCAGCCACTGTGGCAGCAGTTGCAGCAACGGGTGCAGCGACAGCAAGTGTGTTGCATGCAGCAGGTGATGTCGCACATAAATCGGTACATGCAGCAACCAGCGCAGCCGCGAGTGCGGTGAAAGAACCAACATCATTCTTTTTACGCGTTCTCCCTTGGTTGGGATTAGTCGTCCTCGTTTTACTCGGTCTCTTGTTCTGGAAAGGTTGCCAAAGCGAAACCGTTCCAGTCGCAGCACCCGTTGCAAGCACAGCACCTACGAATCTAAAACCAGAAACACTGACGCTGAATACAGGCGCACACGGTGAATTACTCAACTGTACAGGCGTTGCGGGTAATGCTGATCTACTGGCTAATCTCACTTCTGCAGTTCAAGCGCAATTCGGCCCAGCCGCAAAATGTGATATTAAAACTGATGCGACAGTCGCAACATCTTTTGCAGGCTTGGCTGGCTTAAGTGATGCATTAGGCGCAGTGAAAGCTTCAGCAAATACCAGTTTGGCGCTGAATGGCAACACAGTCACCATCAATGGCCCAGACCAATCTGAAGTTGCAAAACTGATTGAGCGTCTGAAAACATTATTCGGCACAGGCATCACTGTTGTTTCAGCAGTACCACTAGACAGA
>JASLFQ010000029.1 GCA_030150595.1 Aquirhabdus sp. | reverse complement strand
TGTCCGAGCCGAGGGAGTTACCTGCGATAGTCTCAGAGACATGACCAAACGGTAGGAGAATCAAAGGGTCCACGAGCATTCCATCGATGTCTATATAGTGCTCAAGGTTTAGGATGCCGATTTCAGTGTGGAGCCTATTCCTTCCTGGGACACTGCTGCCATCGCTATATACACTATCAGAAAGACCATTTTGCAGGTATAGATTGGCAATTGTCGTACCAGCTGGTGCAGGATCATAATCCCCTGCATTGAGATCTAGGGCCTGCGCATACGATGAGAACATCATGCTTATCAATAGTGCTAAACGCATACTCAATTTATGAATGACCATATTTTTTTGTGGCTCAACTGTTTTAAATGTTTGTGACGTCAGAATTTTGTGCGTAGTTCATTGTGCGCCATGTACAGATACATACTCGGTCGCATTTTGATTTTACAAAACGAAGCGCAAATTATACAGAATAGGTTAAAATAAATGTTAGATAAGTTACACAGCCAGTCAATCTGACATAACATGAGCAGGGACTGTATTAGTATAGAATTAATGAGTTGGGACGATAATATTTGAACGGGGATGTTATGCAGCTGCAATCCGAGAAACCTGATGTGACTCAAGTTTTCTTGAGTCCTGCACTCATCTTGGAGGACGATCCCGCTCTACAGTTACGTCTGACTCATTTATTATGTCAATCAGGTGTGCTGGCGGCAGATATTCATGTCGCAGGAAGTCTGGCAGCAGCAGTATCCGTTCTCCAATCACAACAAATCAGTTTTGCACTCATTGATATCGTTCTGCCTGATGGCAACGGTATTGATTTCATCCGCCATTTGCAACAGGAATACCCGCAGATACAAGGCTTGATCATTTCAACTTGGGGCACTGAAGACCTGATTTTATCGGCACTCCGCGCTGGTGCGATCGGCTATTTGCTCAAAGAGCGAGAGGATGAAGAACTCACTAGTGCATTGCGCAGTATCGAGCGCGGCGGTTCACCTATTGATCCTTTTATCGCAAGGCGGATTCTCAGCCATGCACTGAAAAATGCACCTGTAAGTAAAGAGTCACCTGATGTGGTGGCACCATCATTAAATCACAGTGAAAATCCATCTAAACTCAGCTGCCGCGAAATTGAAATCTTACAATTTGTTGCCAAAGGCTTGAGCAATCGTGAAATTGCAGACACTTTACATCTATCGAGGCTGACGATCGAATGCCATATCAAGAACACCTATCGGAAACTCGAAGTCATCTCCAGAACCCAAGCGATACATCAAGCACGCCAGTATGGTTTGTTATCTGGATTGTAGGCATCATTTTTGCGCTATTTAGCCAAATTTCTCCTGCGTTTGCTAAAGACATAGGCTCAGCTGAAAATCCAATACTGACATCGTTCTCGGTCTCTGCAGCCCGAGCAGACTGGCAGAGTACACAGCCTCCAGAGCAAGGTTGGGTTCCTGTCAAACTCCCTGATCTATGGACAAGCCGCTGGCCGACTTTTGATGGCGTCGTTTGGTATAAGATCACTTGGAATCAGCCTGCGCCAGTGCAGCCCACAGGGCTCATGTATGATTACCTCACCATGGCAGGTGCAGTCTATTTTAATGGTTCATTGCTTCATCAAGATAAAAGTCTAGTTGAGCCATTAACCCGTGCATGGAATATTCCACACTATTGGTTGTTATCACCACCGCTCTTGCATGTGGGTGAAAATACTCTGTTAATTCGGGTATCAGACTTCGCTGCTTTTATGCCAGGTCTTGGGTCTGTGCGGATTGGCACGCCGCGAGTGGTCGAAGCAGCCTATGATCATGAGTATTTCACCCGCCATGATATGCAGGTTTTCGGTCTTGCAATCAGTATCACGGTCGGCTGTTTTTTTGTTGTCCTCTGGCTATTGCGCACTCGGGAAAGCGTCTATGGTTGGTTTGCATTCATGAGCCTGACATGGATCATAGTTGGCATCAATCAAATTGTTACCACGACATGGCCATTTCCCAGCACGAATCTATGGGAGGCGTTCAATTCGGCCGCAACGCTAGTCTTTAGCGGCATTTTTATGATCTTTATTAACCGATTTTTCAAGCGCAAATGGGCTAGCTATGAAACGGTTTTTTGTATTGTCATTCTCATAGGCACGACTGCGCTATTTTTGACACCAATCAGTCAAATGTATATGACGCGTGCACTCAACGCGCTGATCTGTAGTGTAATCATGCTGGGTAGTTGTTTTTACTTTCTGTTCATGACTTTACGCCAGCGTGAAACCGAACAAATGCTACTCTCGGTTTATGTCCTTGTTGTCATCGCTGCCGTAATCCATGACACATTAACCTTCCTAGAAATCATTCACAGCAATATTTATTATGCCAACATGGCGTCTAATTTTTTGTTGGTCGGCATGGCACTTGTGCTGGCATGGCGCTTTGTCAGTAGCTTGCGACGTATTGAAAATTTCAATAATGAACTGCAACTGGAGGTCAACACTGCTAAGGTAGATCTTGCCAACACTTTGAAGCGTCAGTATGAACTGGAAATTACTCATGCCCGTATAGGTGAAAGACTCAATCTAGTACGTGATCTGCATGATGGATTAGGGGGAACATTGGTCGGCGGAATTGCTGCGATTGAAACAGCGTCAGGAGAAATTTCACGCCATTATTATATTGCTCTCCTCAAAGAAATTCGAGATGACCTTAGATTGATTATTGAAACGACGGCGCTTAGTTCGGAAGAAAAGGTTATTTTCCTCAATCAACTCATCCCGCTGCGTCGCCGCATGACGATGATGCTTGAGGATAATAATATTCGTTGTACTTGGAACATTGAAGGCCTCGATCACTTACATCTAAGTACAGCACAAAGTCTAGATTTGCTCCGATTCATTCAAGAAGCCCTCACTAATGTTCTGAAGCATAGCAAAGCTTCACGTGTAGACGTTGCCCTAGGCTATGATGGTAAAGACGTTTCATTAGAAATAGTGGATGATGGTATTGGTATGACAACGACCAAATCTGGCGGCGCTGGTATGTCCAGTATGCAGGCGAGGGCGAAGCGATTAGGGACAGAAATGAGCATTGCATCAAAACAAGGTAAAACTGAAATTGGTTTGACAATGGCGACTTTGCCTACTTGACATAATGTGAGTGTTAAACTTGATTTTTTTCACTTGAACCCAGATTTTTTTTGGGGTAACTGAGCCGCTACACAGATCGTATAAAAATGTATAAAGGAATGAAAATGGAACTTTGCGAGGGCATGACTGGCTCTTGGGATTGGGATATTGCACATCATAAGTTGTACTCATCCAACTTAGGACAGATTTTGGGGTATCGCGATGATGTGATTCATCCAGTCGATGCCGAGAAATCACACCTTACTCGGATCATTCATCCTGAAGATTATCCAATAGTCCGTAATGCGGTGATTGCTCATTTAAAGAACCTTGTAGATCACTACGAAGTTGAATTTAGAATGCAGCATAAGGATGGCTATTGGATCTGGATGCACGATATTGGTCAGGTAGTGGAGCGCGATCAAGAGACGCAGATTGCAACACGGATGGTGGGTATACGGCGCAATGTCGATTCAAGTAAAGCGGCCGCCGAAAGTAGAATGCTCTCAGC
>JASLFQ010000271.1 GCA_030150595.1 Aquirhabdus sp. | reverse complement strand
CGCTCTCTAAGGATGGATGTAATCGTCCTAGATAGCCAATGCTCACTCCCTGCCGCATAATCTCCGCACTTTGACCAGGATGCAGCCAAGGACGCGTCGATTTATCGAAATTAACCGCAATTCGTGCAGAAAGCAAGAGTTGTGCGACATCTGCTTTAAAATCATAGAAATCCATCTGTGGTTTTGCTTCTGTCCACTGTTCAGGCACACGTCCACCTGTCGCGATTAACGCCAGTGTCGGAATCTGCTTCAGCTCACTAATCTCTTGTTTTGCATTAGGAATAAAGCGTAATCCTGCCTCAAAAAAGCGAACTCGGTTCTGCTGACGATTCAAATTGTATTGCACACACGGAATTAAGCTGGTGAGCAACGTTGTACGCATCACGCCCAGCTCGCTAGACATCGGATTTGCAAGGCGAAGTGGATTTACATCTGGATTTAAAGTGCGTTCCAACTTCTCATCGACAAAACTAAAGCTCACCGCCTCTTGATAACCCAAAGTCACCAAAGTCTGACGTAATTGCTGGATGCTCAAACGATCTTCTGTCGGGATAAACGACATTGGCTGTAATGGTGACTTGATCGGAATATTGTCATAGCCATAAATCCGCGCAACTTCTTCGCTCAAATCAGGCGCGATACTCATATCAAAACGATGCGTCGGCGGAATCGCATTCCAGCTATTTTCATTGCCCGTCACTTGTACACCGAGACTAGTCAAAGTGCTTACCACAAAATCCGCAGTCACATCAAAACCGAGCAAGCGACGAACCTGTGCCAATGTAAATGGAATCGCTGAACGTTTTGGCAATGCCACCAATTGCTCAACCACACTGACTGGACCTGCATGACCGCCTGCCAACTGGAGAATAAGCGTTGTTGCGCGCTCAAGTGCAGACACAGGCAATTCAAAGTCAACGCCACGCTCAAAGCGATGTGACGCATCGGTATGCAAGCCATAACGACGCGCACGGCCAGCCAATGCCAACGGTTCAAAGAATGCACTTTCAAGGAAAATATCAGTGGTTTCATCGGTAACGCTGGACGAAAGACCACCCATCACACCTGCCATCGCAATCGCGCCAGACTCATCTGCAATCAGCAACGTATCATCATCTAACGTCACTTCTTGATCGTTGAGCAATGTGAGCTTTTCACCCGCTTGTGATACGCGAACAGTGATGTCGCCTTGTAGTTTTGCCAAATCAAACGCATGCAACGGCTGACCCAATTCAAGCAGTACATAATTGGTAATATCGACCAATAAGCTATGGGTACGTGTGCCTGAACGTTCCAAGGCATCAGACATCCACTTTGGTGTCTTCGCTTGTGGATTAACGCCTGTGATCACGCGTCCTGCATAACGTGGACAACCGTTTTGTTGCACTGCATCAGCAATATTCACGGTCAAAGTACGATCTGAAGTGACTGGTGCAATCGCAATTGCAGGTTCATTGACTGCCAAGCTGTTCATCACGGCTAATTCGCGCGCCAAACCTTTAACACTCAAGCAATCGCCACGGTTTGGGGTAATGCCTAATTCAAGAATTCGATCATCCAAACGCAAATATTCACGAATATCTTTACCAATCGGCGCATCGGCAGGCAATAGCATCAAGCCATCAACGCCGTCATCCAAACCAATTTCAGTTGCGCCGCATAACATGCCTTGTGAATCAACACCACGCAGCTTGCTGGGTTTGATCTTAAAATCTTTTGGCAATACTGCACCGATCATCGCGACAGGTACTTTGAGTCCAACAGCAACATTTGGCGCACCACAAACGATTTGCAGTGGCTCGCCGTTGTTTGCTTTACCAACATTGACTGTTGTGACGCGCAAACGATCTGCATCAGGGTGTTGCACAACCGTTAATACTTCGCCCACAACCACGCCATTGAATGGCGGTGCGATTGGATCATTGCTATCAACTTCGAGTCCAGCCATCGTCAACTGATGGGCTAACGCTTCGCTATCGAGCGGTGGATTGACCCAGCTACGCAACCAACTTTCATTAATTTTCATGATTGCGCCTCCTGAGTTGCCGCAGATGTCTGTGTTTGAGTTGATTCAGGCGCCGCAAATTGGCGCAAGAAACGCACGTCATTTTGATAGAACATGCGCAAATCATTCACCTCATAACGCAACATCGCAAAACGCTCAATGCCCATACCAAACGCGAAACCCGTATATTTTTCAGGGTCAATGCCACAGCTCTTCAGCACATTCGGATGTACCATGCCGCAGCCCAACACCTCAAGCCAGCGACCGCTTTCACTCATAATATCCACTTCCGCACTCGGCTCAGTGAACGGGAAATAAGATGGACGGAAACGAATCGTCAATTCACGCTCAAAGAACACATTGAGAAATTGCACGATCAGACCTTTGAGCTCGGCAAAATTGGTCTCTTCAGTGACCACCAAACCTTCGATTTGATGGAACATTGGCGAATGGGTTTGGTCAGAGTCACAACGATAAACGCGACCTGGACAGATAATCCGAATCGGTGGCTTCTGCGCTTCCATCGTGCGAATTTGCACAGAACTGGTATGGGTACGCAGCAAATGATGTGCATCAAAATAGAACGTATCATGCATCGCGCGCGCAGGATGATGACTTGGAATATTTAACGCTTCAAAATTATGATAATCATCTTCAACTTCTGCGCCTGATTCAACTGTGAAACCTGCACGAACGAAGAATTGGCTCATGCGCTCCATGACTTGAGTCACAGGATGAATACTACCCGCCTGTTGACCACGACCATCTTGAGTAATATCAATCGTTTCACTCGCAAGCTTGGCATCAAGCGCCGCTTTCTGCAGTGTCGCTTGGCGTTGATTCAGCGCTTCATTGATCGCTTCACGAATCGCGTGGAGCACCGCGCCTTGCGCCTTACGTGCATCCGCATCGAGTTTACCTAAGCCTTTAGACACTTCCGCCAATTGGCTTTTTTTGCCCGTAAACTGGACGCGAACTTGCTCTAAGCTGGCAAGATCGGTTGCAGCAGCAATGGCCGCCAACGCGCTTGGCGTTAGCTCATCCAATGGCAGACTTACAGACTGGGCATCAGGTGCGGTGGAATCTAGCGACATATCTTTTCTCGTCAAAACATTCTTATCAAAATCATTTTTTAACTTTCGCAGCAATGTACATGCAAAAAGTGAGGTGTATCATCAAAAATCTGGTGAGCGATTCTACCGTAAATTAGGCTTTGAAGGATGTTTTACATCCACTTTTCCAACAAATCAGTACACCTATTTCAAAAAATGCACAACAAAAAAGCCACCCTATTCAGGTGGCTTCTTGTTTAACGCAGCTTAAAGCGAATTAAGCAGCGAGCGCACCTTTAGCTTTTTCAGCCAAGGCACTAAATGCTGTCGCATCATGCATCGCGATATCAGCCAACACACGGCGGTCGATAATCACTTCTGCTTTTTTCAGGCCATTGATCAAACGGCTGTATGACAGACCATTCAAACGAGCACCTGCGTTGATACGTGCAATCCACAATGCGCGGAAGGTACGTTTTTTCTGACGGCGGTCACGGTATGCATATTGACCAGCTTTCATCACTGCCTGTACGGCTACTTTATATACGCGTGAACGCGCACC
>JASLFQ010000235.1 GCA_030150595.1 Aquirhabdus sp. | reverse complement strand
GGCTGATTTGGCGGTGGAAATGGAAGAGCAATCAGGCATTCTCCTGCATGTCATCTATGGTTCAAAATCAAATGTCATGCATGAGCATGATAGCCATACAGCAGCTAAGCATGCCGAAAATATTCCACATACGTCATCCATTGTTTCAAATTCGGTGTTTGCTCAAAAGACTGCACCGAAGCCAACACCATCTAACTCGTCAACGAAAACGAGTCAGCCATGAAATTCAGAAAACCACGCGTTGAAGAAATCACGATCAATCTGACGCCGATGATTGATTGTTTATTATTTCTTGTCGTTTTCTTACTGATTTCAACGAGTTTTAATAAATACAGTCGGTTGAATTTGGTTTTGCCACAAGCGACGGGTGTGCCCGAAGTGCATCGTCCACGTAAAGTCGAAGTCGGTGTTGATCTGAAAGGCGCATATACCGTAAATGGCAAACCATTGGCCAGTGATAGTGAAGATGATCTTCGTGCTGCAATTGAGAGTGCGAGTCAAGGCGATCATTCGCGTCCGCTTGTAATTGCCGCTGACGGTCGCACGTCTCATCAGTCTGTTGTGAAAGTCATGGATGTGTCTGGAAAGTTAGGATTTATCAACATCAATATCAGTACGCGCATGCCCGTGGGGAGTAAATAAGTTGACAGGATTCGCAATATACCGTCGGTTACTGGCTTATTTAAAACCTTACTGGTGGGCAGCGGTATTGGTGATTGCTGGAAATTTACTGAACGCTGCCAGCGAAGTGGGTGGTGCACAACTGGTTAAATATATTATTGATGCGATCAGTAATCATGACCAGTCTGCCAAGAATCTCTTTCCTTTTTTGATTGTGGCGATGTTTTTCTTTCGCGGCGTTGGTTCGTTTTTGGGCAGTTACTATATCTCTGTCATTGCGCGTCATGTTGTGTACAACTTGCGTCTCGAAGTGTTTGATCGATTGTTGACGTTATCTCCTGCGTATTATTTGGCGCATTCTAGCGGCTACTTGTCCGCCAAACTGATTTACGATGTTGAACAGGTGACTGCCGCAGCAACCGAAGCGGGCAAAACACTGTTACGCGAAGGCTTAACGGTTGTTGCACTGTTTAGTTATTTGTTTTGGATGAATTGGCGCTTGTCGTTGTCGTTGTTAGTTGTTGGACCGTTGGTTGGTTTCTTGGTGCGTAAAGCCAGTAAGCGATTGCGTAAATTATCCCATCAAATCCAAGACTCAATGGGTGAGGTTAGCCATATTGTTAATGAATCCATTAATGGTTATAGCGTGGTTAAAAACTATGGCGGGCAGGCATATGAGCGCGCTCGTTTTGATCGTGCGTCAACTAATAATCTGAAAAAAAGCTTAAAGATGGTCATTACCAGTAGTATCAATACGCCAATGATTCAGTTTCTGATGGCGATTGCGATGGGTATGGTGGTTTGGTTGGCATTACGTCCTGAAATATTAACATCAACCAGTGCAGGTGATTTTGTCGCCTATATCACAGCAGCGGGTTTGATTAGTAAGCCACTGCGTGCTTTAACCGATGTCAATGAAAAAATTCAACGCGGTGTATCGGCGGCGCATTCCGTATTTACGATGATTGATACGCCGCCTGAAGAAGATCATGGACAACTTGTGCAGCCTTTAACGGGTCAAATTACTTTTGATAATGTCAGCTTTGCCTATTTAGATAAAACAGATGCGTTGTCGAATATTAATCTGACGATCAGAGCAGGTGAGACGGTTGCTTTAGTTGGACGTTCGGGTGCGGGTAAAACAACGCTGGTCAATTTGTTGATGCGTTTTCAGAATATTACCAGTGGTCAGATTCTATTGGATGGTGTGCCGATTGATCAATTCACCCTCGCCAGTTTGCGTAGCCAAATTGCGACCGTAGGTCAGCAAGTGATTTTATTTGATCAAACCGTTCGTGAAAATATTGCGTATGGACAACTGGCAACGAAATCTGATGCCGAAGTACGTGCTGCTGCGAAAGATGCGTTTGCTGAACAATTTGTCGATGCACTGCCGAATGGATTTGATACGCTCATTGGTGCGAGCGGAATGTCTTTGTCGGGTGGTCAGCGCCAGCGACTCGCGATTGCGCGTGCATTGCTAAAAGATGCGCCGATTCTCATTTTGGATGAGGCCACCAGCGCGCTGGATAATGAGTCAGAGCATTATATTCAGCAGGCTCTTGGTCATGCGATGGTTGGACGTACGACGTTAGTCATTGCGCATCGTTTATCTACCATTGAACAGTCTGATCGGATTGTGGTGATGGATCAAGGTCGGATTGTGGAACAAGGTACGCATACTGAATTATTAGCGCTTAATGGTCTTTATGCTCAATTACACCAACGTGACTTTGTTGATGTGCAATAAGTTCAGATAGTCACCAATTAGAGGATGCTGTGTGATTGATTTACGAACTGCGCTACCAAAGGCATGGGCACAGCAATCTTCATGGTTAGTATTGCTGCTCCCGTTATCGTTGCTTTATGCAATGGTGACGTGTGTGCAACGTGCGCTATATCGTTGGAATATTAAAAAAACATATCAGTCACCTGTTCCAGTGATGGTGATTGGCAATATCACAGTAGGTGGTAGCGGTAAAACACCATTACTCATTGAACTCGTACGTTATTTGACGGAAGAGCAAAATCTGAATGTTGGGGTGATTAGCCGTGGTTATGGTGGTGATCAGGCGATATTTCCCCGTATTGTTCAGCCGAATGATTTAGCTGAAAACGTGGGTGACGAACCACTACTCATTGTCCAGCAAACAGGCGTTGCACTGGCTGTCGGTGCTAATCGTCAGGCAGCGATCAAGTGCTTACTCGCAGATGCGGCAGAGAAAGAACGTGTATTAGATATTATATTAAGTGATGACGGTCTACAGCATTTGGCATTAGGTAGGCAGTTGGAATGGATTGTATTAGATGTTGATCGTGGCTTAGGTTCAGGTTGGTTATTGCCTGCAGGTTTTTTGCGGGAAAGCTCAGAGCGTCTGGAAACAGTGACGGTTATAGAGCATGGCAATGCTAAAGAAGAAGATGCAGAGTCACCTTATCGAATGCATTTGATTGCAGGTGATTTAGAGCCTTTATCTCAGTCAAATCACACATTTTCGCCACCAGAGCCTCCACAACGTGTACATGCCGTTGCTGGGATTGGTAATCCAGCTCGTTTCTTTAATACTTTACGCACGCTTGGTTTTGATGTGATGGAACATCCATTCGCTGATCATTATCCTTATCAGGTAATAGATGTACAGTTTAATGATGATCTACCGATCATTACGACGGCAAAAGATGCTCAACGCTTATTAGGTTTGATTGAACAGAATGTTTGGGTTTTACCTGTGAAGGCATCTTTAACACCCGAATGTTATTCATTGTTATATACGCAATTATCAGAGTTGGGTGTGTTGTCCGAGCGTCGTCAGACCAATCGTTAGTCATGACGAATAGCCAAAGAATAATTGATGAGAGAATTTTATGCGTCATATTGTGATTCCTTCGCGTTATGCCAGCACACGTTTGCCAGGTAAGCCGTTATTAGATTTATGCGGTAAACCGATGGTACTTCGTGTCGTCGATCAAGCGCGCAAAGTGCAAGGCATAGATAGTCTCTGCGTGGCGACTGATGATGAGCGGATTGCTCAGGTTTGCCGTGATGCGGGCGTAGCTGTGGTGATGACGTCGGCTGATCATCCATCTGGTACTGATCGCTTGGCAGAAGTTGCTCGGACACAAGGGTGGGCGGCAGATGATTTAGTTGTCAATATTCAAGGTGATGAACCTTTACTTCCGCCAGTGCTCGTTGAGCAAGTTGCCGATTTGTTAGATGTTCATCCGCAATGCGCCATGGCAACTTTATGTGAGCCGATTATGCATTTAGATGAATTTATGCGCAGTAGCGTTGTTAAAGTTGTACGTAGTCAAACAGGCGAAGCGCTTTATTTTAGTCGCGCAAGTGTGCCGTTTGATCGCGATGGTTTTAAAGATGGTATTACGCATGTGCCTGAAACGGCGCGTCGCCATCTTGGCTTATATGCATATCGTGTGGCATTGTTACAGGATTATGTGACGTGGCCGATGGGTATTTTGGAGCAAATTGAAAGCTTAGAACAATTACGCGTGCTTGAACAAGGACGTCGTATTGCGATTGCGGATGCGCGTGTCTCATTGCCAGCAGGCGTGGATACACCAGAAGATTTGCTTCGACTGCGCGCATTAGGCGCTGCGGCTTTTATCTAATTAGGTTCATGATTCATGGCGAAAGCACCTGCGAAACTGAAAGACGATGAGCCATCTGCTCACGTCGTGCATGAGCAATCGCATTTTTTGCCATTATTACCATGGCAGCGCGAAGCATGGACACGACTGACAGGTCGAATGCCGAATTTGCCGCATGGCGTACTCTTAACAGGCGCGGCAGGCACAGGTAAACGTCGTTTTGCTGAGCATGTTGCAGGCTGGCTTTTGTGCGATAAGCCGACAGGAGATAGTGCGTGTGGACAGTGTGCGAGTTGTGCATGGCTCAAGGTAGGTAATCATCCCAGTTTGCTACGTATTTCGCGTGAGGTCGATGCTAAAGGCAAACAAAGCCGCCAAATTAAAATTGATCAAATCCGCGATTTAATGCCTTTTGTGCAACAAACAGGGCAGGGTTGGCGTGTAGTGATTTTTGAACCTGCAGAAGCGTTGAATACTGCGGCAGCAAATGCATTACTTAAAAC
>JASLFQ010000193.1 GCA_030150595.1 Aquirhabdus sp. | reverse complement strand
AGCAATTGCGGCCAAAAAGCCTCAAGCCGCTCATTCGCCAAAGTCGGTAGAGTCTTAATCAGTCGGCTTTCCCAAAATGACTGCAATTGCTGTTGTGTCTCTGCATCCAAATGACTATGCAACGTTTGATTCAATTGCTCCGTATCTAAAGTCCGTTCTTGCACGCGACGATCAGCAACAACTTGAGCGAATTGCAAACGCACGACATCGCGCAATTGCTCAAGTCGATCAAGCAATGCTTGCCAATCTGAAAATCCAAGCGTTTGCGCTAATCGACCTTGCATCACTGTATCTATTGGTAACTGTTGGGTTTGTTGGTCTTTTTGAGCTTGAATGCCGTGTTCTAAACGACGTAGAAATAAATAGGCTTCGCGTAATGCGGCGACATTATCAAGCGAAATAAGATCCAGTTGCCTTAAGACATCTAGTGCAGACAAACAATTTGAAACGCGCAACTCTCGCCAAGTTCCGCCATAAATCAGCTGAAAAGCTTGGACAATAAATTCAATTTCACGAATACCACCAGCACCCAACTTAATGTCGCCCTGTACATTACGACGCAATTGTTCGCGCTCAATCATGCCCTTCATTTCACGCAACGCGGCAAATGCGGAATAATCGACATAGCGTCGATACACAAACGGGCGTGTCATTTTCAACAAATTATCGCCAACCACGCCACCAGTAATAACACGTGCTTTAATCCACGCATAACGCTCCCATTCACGTCCATGCTGTTCGAGATAGCGTTCCAGAGACACATAATTACACGCCAATGCACTGCCATCGCCCCACGGACGCAAACGCATATCCACGCGAAACACAAAGCCATCAGCGGTCACAGTATCTAGCAAACGAATAACAGCTTGTCCCCATTGCACGCAAAATTGCTGCACGCTAATTGGCCGACGTCCTGTCGTTTCACCTGATTCATCGAAGGCAAAAATAAGGTCAATATCACTCGATAAATTCAGCTCTTGCGCACCAAGCTTACCCATACCGATGACAATCAAATCTTGAATTTGACCATTCTCACCAATCGGCTCGCCATTTTTTTCAACTAATGTTGGACGAGCGAAATCGACAGCCGCTTTGATGGCGATATCAGCAAAGTCTGATAATTCACGAGTCAGCTGCACAACATCAGTCAATTGATTCGCATCTTGCCAAATCCAGCGAAACATCAGCCGTGCGCGTAGACGACGCATGGCCTGCATCCATTCTGCTTCGTTAGTGATTGATTGAAGAGATTGTTGAACGATTGACAGAATTTCGTCAAAACTAAGACTTTTTTCAAATTGATCGACTTTGAAATCTGCTAGGACATGATCTAATTGTTGTTGTAAAACCTGTTCCGCATAATTGCTGGCAATCAATGTTTTATGAAGTTGAATGCTAGGAAAATCTGCATAAACTGGAAAGGTCATGTCCGTATAACTATTTTAATCGAGATGACCATTACCTTAACGTCTGAAATGCAGATAGACAAGGATGACTTTGCTCAAAAATGCAGTCGTATTAACCGAATACGCTCAAAGCCTGTAACAAATCTTCTTGCAAATCGGTCACATCCTCGAGTCCAATACTGAATCTAACCAACGCTCCATTCACTAAGTGCGCTGGCACACCACCACTCTCGGCACTTCGTAAACCAGCCAAACGATAAGGCATCACCAAACTCATTGGCCCACCCCAACTGTAGCCGAGTTTGAATAAACTGAGCTGCTCACAAAAAGCATTCGCCTGCTCTGCCGTATATTCAGGTTTAAAAATCACACTGAATAAACCCGCGGCTTTATCATGACAAGTTTCCAACCATGTCGCATGACCTTGTGTATGCGGCAAAGCTGGATGCAACACTTCTGCAATTTCTGGACGCGATAGCAACCATGACGCCAATGTGCGCGCTGATTGATCTTGCGCCGCATAGCGAATTGCCAATGTCGGTAATGAACGTAAAACCAACTCAGCATCATTCGCTGCAACATTGATTCCCATGAGCTGCTGTGTGGCTTTTAACTGTTTATATAACGCTTCATCACGCGTCACAATGCTTCCCATCAGTACATCTGCACCACCACTAGGGTATTTAGTCAATGCATGCATCGTGAGATCGACAGACTGTCCATCGGGCAAATCAAACGCATTAAACGCTACACCTGCACCCCATGTATTATCAAGTACGGTCACAATATTATTTGCACGGGCGATTTTAATAAATGCAGATAAATCAGGAAACTCCATCGTGACTGAACCTGCCGCTTCAAGCCATAAAAGTCGTGTATTTGGCTGAATAAGATCAGTCAATTGATCAGGATTTAGAGGATCATAAATACGTAGCGTGACACCAAATCGCCCCAAAACATGCTTGACCATATCCCAATTTGGACCATACACATTTTGTGGAATCAGCACTTCATCGCCCTGATTCAACAACGCAATATTAATCAAACCAATTGCGGCTAGACCACTTGGTGCAAGTAAACAATGTAAACCACCTTCCAGTGTCGCAATACGCTCTTGTAATGTGAAAGTCGTTGGCGTGCCATGTAATCCATAGCTATAATTATTGCCCATGCGCCAATTGCGGGTATGCATCGAATCGACATCAGGAAAAATCACAGTCGAGGCTTTATAAACTGCAGGTTGCACCGCACCAAAACCTTCAGGCGCCTGATAAGGATGATGAATAAGGCTCGTAATTTGGCTAAGTGGTTTAGGCGTTTGGACGGGTTTAGACATCTTTGTCTTATTCTCTACTTTTGGTCCATTGTTTTAATCATTGCCTGTTCGGTCATTCAACAGAACAGGCAATCAGTATCACCACTATTCGATTGAATGCTCATAATCTTCGGCAGATAACAGATCGTGTAAATCAGTTGCGGCAACTGGCTTAATTTTATAAATCCAGCCGTCGCCATAAGGGTCAGTATTGACGAGATCTGGATCTTCTTCGAGCAATTCATTCACTTCGACGACTTCACCATCAATCGGCGCAAAAATATCAGATGCAGTCTTCACGGACTCAACAAAACCAGCCGTATCGCCTGCCAGCAAATGTTTACCCACGTCTGGCGCTTCAACGTAAACCAAATCACCCAATGCATCTTGTGCATGATCGGTAATGCCTGTCACGACAACATCACCATCCACGCGTGCCCACGAATGGTTTTTGGTATAGTGTAAATCGCTTGGATGATTCATAGGGTAACTCCAACAAGATGAATGATATTAATAAAACAAAGCAATGCTTAATGATAATTTATGCCAATCATTTTACTCATTTGATCAGATGAAAGCATCCATATAAAGTTGAAAAGCACTGTAAAAAAGTAGATTATGCTGCAGCGAAATTCATCTATAGTGATAAAAATAGGCGTATGAACATATGAAATGGCTACTCGTCAGTGTTGGTGCAGCGCTTGGCGCAATGCTTCGGCTTTTTTTTGCCCAAACGATGAATGCCATACATCCAACTATTCCTTATGGAACATTGATGGCGAATATTTTGGGTGGCTTTTTAATGGGCTTGATCGTCGCCTCAACCAATCAACTCAGTAATGAAATGCGCTTCTTACTCGCCACAGGTTTCTTGGGTGGCTTAACCACTTTCTCTACTTTTTCAGCAGAAAGCTTTACCTTGTTCAATAACGGCAGATTTGAATACGCATTTCTTCTGATTGGCGTGCATGTTATCGGTTCGATTACAGCAACAGCATTAGGTTTTTGGATGATGAATGCAATTCGTGCGGCCTGAACAAACAAGCGTTAGCCAAAGCTGATCTTAGCCAATACAGGCCACAATCGCATAACTGTGCCTGTAAATACGACTACAGTTCCGCCCACTTCAGCTACAATCAACGACCACATAAAACCAGAAATCAGAAAGTTTGGTAATGTCGCTTTACCCAGCTTATGCGGTCGTGCCAATTGATTTTGAGTATCCTTCAACGCACCGTGAATGACGTAGGTGCTAATCGCTGCAATGAAATAAACTAGATTTGCCAATACCGCCAAGAAATTCACCATTGCTGACCACACAGACAACCCTGCCAAAACAGCAAGCACCAACGCACTAAACGAATACATCAATGACGCACGATGAGCAATATCTACATAGTACGGCGCGCGTGATTTTTCACTTGCTCTGATTGCCGTGTATTTCCAGACGCCTGTGAACAAACCAACAAGTAGAAGAAACCCTGAACCAAGTATGGCTAAGGCGACAGCGGGTAATTGGAAAAATGTGTACAAGTCATTCATGGATAATACTTAAAACTGACAATAAAAATTGTCAGCACAATAGCATAAGTTCGACTACGAATCATCGGATCAACTATTACTAGAAAAAACGTGTCCTGTGATTTTAGCTAAACTGTTTCCACAACAGACATAATTAATCTTCTAATATTTCAATAAAAAAGAGAGGTTCAGTCCTCTCTTTTTTATGCTGTTCCCTGAGCCTGTCGAAGGGCTTTCCGATAAAGATGAGGCTTCGACAAGCTCAGCAAACTAATTTTTATTAATAAATCACTATCTGCATTGTTTATTTAAATCGAAATACACAAGGACAATCCAGCTAAAGTCGCACCAATTGCGGCACCCACCATCACATCCGTTGGATAGTGCAATCCCAGAATCACACGTGATATCGCAACTAATAACATGAATGGAATCAACACTGGCAATAACAATGGGAAACTCACACCCAACATGACAGTAAACAACACCGCATGTAATGTATGGCCTGATGGAAAACTAAAGTGATCCAAAGGACGCTCACCCAGCATAATCGCCTGATGCACTTGATATGGTCTTGGGCGAAGGGTTTTCTTTTTCAGTAATTTATAAATGACTAATCCAGTTAGGCTCGTCAATGAAATTTGAATCAGCAGTGGTAATACAGCCATGCCATACCACGCCCAAACAAACAACATCATGCCATACCAGAACCAACCATCACCCATGCGGCTGACTAACTTAAACAACCGCGCGACAGCAAGACGCGTTGAATAACGATTCAAACGCAGACACCAATATGTATCCCAACCTTGTACCTGATCTTGCATATGGAGCATTTTTAATTGAAATTTACTCATGATTTAATCTCCTCTTTAGTGATCGCCTGAACTGAATTCAGTGCCTCACTCGATTGTTTTTGTTGTATGACTTGTTCTAAAATTTGCTCAAATTGTGCAACGGCATGTTGCCAGCCCATTTGTTGCACACGCATACATGCGCGTTTTCCCATTTCTTGTAATTCTATTTGTTTTGGCAAGCCAGCAGCTAACTGCTTAAAGTGCCATTCATCTTTGAGTGGACATAACCAACCCGATTTTCCTGAATCAACCAACTGACTAGCCGCCGCATCATTAAATGCTAGGACAGGCAAACCGCTTGCCATGGCTTCTGGCACGACATTACCAAACGTCTCGACCTGACTTGCAAATACAAATACATCTGCACTGGCATAATATTGACTTAACTCATCACCAGTTCGCATGCCTGCAAAGATCACATCTGATCCGAGTTTTTCAAGTCTTTGACGCTCTGGGCCATCACCCACCAAAACCAATCGTACCGCACGGAATGATTGCTCGACTTGCAATTCACGATATGCCGCAATGACCAGATCAATGTTCTTTTCAGGTGACAAACGTCCGACATATAACAACACTGTCGTTTGCTCACCAGCACCCCAAGATTTTCGTAATGACTGGCTACGATGCGTAGGACTAAACCGTTGAATATCCACACCGCGTGAAACCACAGTCAGACGGTCAATGCCCATTTCCTGTAATTGATTTACCGTCTTCTCGCTCGGTACACAAGTCACGTCAGTGCGATTATGAAAATACCGAAGGTAGGAAATAATCGGTGCCAGCAAAAAGCTCAAACCAAAGTAAGTACTAAACTCATGGAATGGCGAATGAAAGCCACTGGTGACAGGAATGCCTAATTTTCTAGCGGCATATAACGCTGCCAAACCTAATGGACCTTCGGTGACAATATGCACGACATCAGGCTTGTTCTGTTTAAAGAATTCTTTCAGCCTTGAGTATGAAGGCGCACCGAACTGTAGCGTGTTATAGCGCGGAATAGCGAAACCTTTCACCAACATCGTTTGTTCAGCGAGTGAATCATTAAATGTCGAGATTTGAGCTGGACGAACGAGAATAATCGAATGTCCATCTGCTTTTAGACCACTCGCCAACTGATAGATTGAATGTGCCACACCATTAATTTCTGGTGGCCAAGTTTCTGTGATGAGGGCAATTCGACGCGAAGGTGTTTGTGAGTATTGATCTAAATATTGGTTATCTTTATTACAAAGTTGCGATTGATCTGATGATTCTTGTACTTCTTGATCTTGTTTAGTATGCACATCAACATAACGTTGATTTAAACGTTCTTCGTATGTAAAGTCATTAATGACTGCATTCATCGGCTCATAGGCTCTATTCATTTTCATGAATATAAGCTTACGTAAGTGAGTTGACAGTCAGTTGACGGAATGATGACAGAACTGTGACGATTTAATAGGCAATTTAATCACCAAATGCTATTCACCACATCACATAAATTTCACAAGTCAAGCATTAGACTCCTAGATATAAGCTTCTGTACGATGCAGAACTATGTCGAGGAAGCACAGCGTGAGGGAATTGAACGAGTAAGTTGATTATAAATAGTGAAGAAATACTATTTCATTTTGCTTTCTATTTCCTCCGCATAGATTAATTAGAAAAGAAGTGTATATTCCCTTTTGAATCTTGACCAGTAAAAGAAAAACCTAGTTTTCCTGCAAACGTCGTTACCATTCTGTCAGGCGTAATCTTACGAATTTGATCAGCAGCCGTATCCGTGGCATAAATCGTACCATCCTGCATTACTGTAAGGGCATTGATTGTGACAAAACGAGCATTACTTCCAACTCCATC
>JASLFQ010000191.1 GCA_030150595.1 Aquirhabdus sp. | reverse complement strand
CTTTTACAAACTGTACGGTATCAAACAACTGAACGTTGTCAGGATTCCACGGGCCGAACGCATCTTCAGGTGGTAAATGAACTGTACGACGATCACCTGCACGTAAGCCCAACAATGCTTTCTCGAAACCTTCTAGCAAATTACCATCGCCAATCACGAGACTGACAGGTTCTGGATAACTACGGGTATTATCGATCTCTACGCCATTTTCTAGCGCCACAGAAAAATGCAGAGCAACTTGTGAACCATGCGCGATTCGGGTGTCTTCGTTTGGATTGGTAAACGTCGAAAGATTAGTTTGATTCATGGTTTGACTCGCTGTCTTGCTGTGCATTCTTTCGGGCTTGACGAATCTTGTCCAAAAACAACATATCGATGATTAAGAAAATAGTGCCGAGCGTAATCGAACTGTCAGCGATATTGAATGATGGGAAATAATGGTTGTTATAGTAGACACTAATAAAATCAACCACGTAACCCAGTGACACACGGTCAATCAAGTTACCAATCGCACCGCCCAATACCAGTGCAAGACCTGCAGCAAGGATCGAAGTATGCTTAGGTAAGCGCAGTAACCAAAACACAAAACCAACCGAGACAACAATCGCTAATCCAGTAAACAAATAGCGTTGCCAACCACCTGCATCAGATAGGAAACTAAACGCCGCGCCATGATTATGCAGCAACGTCCAATCTAAACTTGGGAATACAGGCTGTGCTTCGCCATAAGGCAAATGTGTAGATGCAATATGCTTCGTCCATTGATCCAGCAAAATAGCGAGTACGCTTAAACCCAACCAAATCACGTTGACAGGGCGCATCGCTTTAAACAGATTATTAAGCATAGTGACGCACCTCACCCTGCCCATCGACATTTTCTACGCAACGCGCACAAATATCAGGATGATGCGGGTTTAAACCGACATCGGTCCTCACATGCCAGCAACGTGCACACTTCACGCCCTCAGCAGCGGAAACAAATGCATGTAGACCACTCAATTCAGTCGCCTCACCTTCGCCAGCACCATTGTGATTGAGTTCAACATCACTGACGATCAAGACAAAACGTAGTTCATCTTTGAGTTTCGCCAATGCTTGATAAATATGTGGCTCTGCCCAGATTTGAACTTTTGCAGACAGATTGCCACCAATCGTTTTACTGGTACGCGCGTTTTCGATCAATTTATTGATTGCAGATTTAGCATGCAGAATCGTTAGCCATTCCGCTTCATTAATGCTGTCGCTATTTGCATCCGCTTGTTGCGTGGCAACAGGGATGTCATACCACTCTGTGGTGAAGACATACTTATCCGCAGGATTGGCTGAATTCTTTGGAATTTCTTGCCATGCTTCTTGTGCGGTAAAAGTCAGAATCGGACTCATCCAACGCACAAACGCATGTACCAAATGATACAGCGCTGTTTGTGCCGAACGACGCGCAACAGAATCCGCCTTGGTCGTGTATTGACGATCTTTGATAATGTCTAAGTAGAAACCGCCCAAATCACTAGTACAGAACGCGACCAATTGGCTACAGACTTGATGAAAACTCATTTCATCGTAAGCCGCTTGAATGGTCTTTTGCACAGCCGCTGCACGACTTAAAATGAATTGATCGAGCGCAATCATTTGCTCAACAGGCACGATATCGGTCGCAGGATTAAAACCGTTCAAGTTCGCCAATAAGAAACGCAGGGTATTACGAATACGACGATAACCGTCCGTCGTACGATTAAAAATCTCTTTACCCGCAGTCATTTCATAACGGTAATCACTCGAAGCAACCCAGAAGCGCACACCATCCGCGCCGAGGTCTTTAATCACATCTTGCGGTGTAATGATATTACCCAGCGATTTCGACATCTTGCGACCATTTACATCGACTACAAAACCATGCGTCAGCACTTTTTTGAATGGCGCCGCATTTTCAATGGCAAGACCTGTCAGCAACGACGTTTGGAACCAACCGCGATGTTGGTCTGAACCTTCCAAATACAAATCAGCTGGGAACGCAAGTTCAGGACGTTGTTGCAACACACAATAATGCGTGACACCCGAGTCAAACCACACGTCGAGCGTATCTGTCGCTTTATTATAGTGAGCGGCATCTGCACCAATTAAATCAGCGGCATCCGCCTTAAACCAAGCATCGACACCACCTTGGTCAATCAGTACGGCGACTTTTTCAATCAGATTTTCAGTATCTGGATGCAATGCGCCCGTGTCTTTATGAATAAAGAATGGTATCGGTACACCCCACGTCCGTTGACGCGAAATACACCAATCAGGACGACCATCGATCATCGACTCGATACGGTTTTGACCCCAATCTGGAATCCACTCGACTTGCTTGATCGCAGACAGTGCTTCGCTACGCAGCCCTTCTTTTTCCATGCTAATAAACCACTGTGGCGTGGCACGGAAAATGATCGGCGTTTTATGGCGCCAGCAATGCGGATAGCTGTGGGTAATCGCAATATGCGCCCACAACTTCCGATCCAATTTCAGCTGTTCGATAATCAGTGGATTGGCTTTATAGATATGTTGACCTGCAAAAACAGCCGCTTCAGGCAAATAAACGCCACTGCCGCTGACAGGATTTTCAACTTTCAGGCTGTATTGCAAACCAACTTTATAATCGTCCACACCATGACCCGGCGCAGTGTGAACCGCACCCGTACCACTCGAATCCATGACGTGTTCGCCGAGAATCACAGGCACTTGGCGATCCATAATCAGCGGATGTTGCAACTTCAAATGCTCTAAAACGGACCCTTGAAACGTTGCCAAAACTTTCGGTGATTGCAAGCCGTAGCGTTCAGTCGCCTCGCCTGCTAATTTCGCAGCCAAGATCAAGGCAATGGTTTTGTCTTCAGATTGCACTTCAACCAATTGATATTCTAAATCGGCATTCAGCGCGACCGCTTGGTTAGCTGGCAATGTCCATGGTGTCGTCGTCCAGATCACGATATCGACTGGGGTTCTCACTTCGACATTGATGCGCTTCGACAAATCTGCCAAATCAACGACCGAAAAACCGACATCAATCGCATCGGATTTTTTATCTTGATATTCGACTTCGGCTTCCGCCAATGACGAACCACAATCCAAGCACCAATTCACCGGTTTCATGCCTGCTTGTACGTGACCTGCATGAACGATCTTGCCGAGCGCGCGAACAGTATTCGCTTCTTGCGCAAAATTCATCGTCAAATATGGATTATGCCAATCACCCAACACGCCCAAACGTTCAAAATCTTTTTTCTGCAATTCGACTTGGCTGGCGGCGTATTCACGGCACAATTCACGAAACTTGGTCGCATCGACTTTAACGCCAACTTTGCCGACTTTTTCTTCAACCTTTTGCTCAATTGGCAAGCCGTGACAATCCCAACCTGGCACATACGGCGCATCAAAACCCGACAAGGTTTTGCTTTTTAAGATGATATCTTTTAAAACTTTATTGACAGCATGACCGAGGTGAATCTGACCGTTGGCATACGGCGGGCCATCGTGCAGGATGTATTTTGGTTTATTCGCGCGTGCAGCACGCACTTGACCGTATAAATCATCTGCTTGCCAATCCGCGAGCCATTGCACTTCGCGAGTTGCCAGTTTTGCTTGCATCGCAAACGGCGTGTCAGGCAGATTCAATGTATTTTTATAATCCACTTTTTGGTCGTCTTTACTATCAGTCATCAGTGTCTACAATCCAATTAAAATCAATATATTGAGTTTTCTCTATTCACTTCATTTGAAAGTTAGAGAAAACATTAAAAACAAAAGAATTTGGGTATCGCGTGCAATATCTAATCTGAACCAATTGAGAAATTACAGAATCGGAAAATCGACTGTTTCCTCACGGTATTTAATCAACTTCCTCACATCATCTTGAATCCCGTCTTGCAAGGCTTCCAGCGACGGATAATCCCGTTCACCATGCAGAAAATGCAAGAATGTCACCGTCACGCGCAAACCGTAGAGATTAGCAGAAAGCTGGGTTGGATGAGCAGGATGAGGCAAAAAAACCTCTAAACGCCACGTCTTTTTGCTCTGATCTTTAATCGCTGGACGCGTTCCCACATGACCTGCACCAAATACACTGCCAGATGCATAAGCAGGAATACCTTGCCCATCAATAAAACCAGACAAACTTGACCCGTCTGCCATCGCCATTTGCACAGCATAGATGCCATGCAAACATGGCGTCAGTCGATTTAAAGCGACATTTGCCGTTGGAAAATCAATCGTGCGACCGATTTGGTCACCATATTGGATTCGTCCTGTAATGCTATAAGGACGTCCCAACAAGCGTGCGGCTTGAACAAAATCACCTTGTGCTAAACATTCACGAACTCGGGTCGAACTCACCCGCTCGCCGTCCACAAGAATGGTCGGCAAAATTGCCACGGGAAAACCATAACTTTTGAGAAAATCGACATCGCCTGCACGATCACAGCCGAAGCGGAAATCATCACCAATCACCAGCTCTTTCGCATTCAAACGAACTTTCAACAAGTCGGCAAAAGCTTGCGCTGTCAATGAACGAAAGGCATTATCAAATTGCACCAACAGCACATAATCCACATCTAGCGACTTCAAAATCTCAACTTTTTCACGCCACGATGTGATGCGCGCAGGCGCTTCCTCACCACGAAAAAACTCTTGCGGTTGCGGTTCAAACAACATGACGAGGGTTTTCAGATTGTGCGTTTTTGCAGTGTCTTTGAGCGTTTGAATCATCGCTTGATGACCCAAATGCACTCCATCGAAATTACCAATCGTCACTGCAAGCGGCGGCAACGCGTAGTTCTCAGATAAGCTGTGCAAACGAAGCAGTTTCATGCGTAAAAATTCATTCTAAAATGGTCAACAAATCACTATCAGTATAGTGTGCCAGAAATGTGCGCCTTCGTCTGCTCTCTAGCCGCAAAAGGCGCTACGAATCGCCACGACTCATTAATGATGTCGAATATCACTCGGTCTAAAGCCAGCCAAGAGCAAGCCTACCGCGTAAGCCACAGCACCCAACTCACATAGCGACAGTAACTCAGCAATACGACGCCATTGTGACGCGTCTTGTTGATAAAACTGCAATCCGATCATCAACACAGCCGCCATACAGACGTTGCCACATAAGTATTGAAAGCCCACTTTTTTCCAATGCGACTCAATACGATAAACGCCATCCCGAGACAACGCGTGATACAACATGCCTGCATTCAAGAATGCCGAGCACGTGCTGGCAAGCGATAACGCGGCATGTAAAGGCCATTGCAGAAGGTAAAAAATACCGACCAGAATTAAGTTAAACCCCATATTGGCAACAACAGCAATCAAACCAATTTTGACGGGAGTCTTGGTATCTTGACGTGCATAAAAACCAGGTGCAAAAATCTTAATCAGCATAAACGCCAAAATACCGCCCGATAATCCGCGCAATGCCCACACTGTCATTTCAACATCATAATGACCAAATCGACCATGCTGGAATAGCCCTTGAATCATTGGCCCTGCCAAAATAATCATCGCTAAACTTGCAGGCACACCGACCAAAAAAATAACACGCGCAGCCCAATCCAACATGGACTTAAAACGATCATGATCTTGTTCCGCATGAATCGCTGACAATGACGGCAAAATCACTGTCGCAATCGCAATCCCGATCAATCCCAAC
>JASLFQ010000293.1 GCA_030150595.1 Aquirhabdus sp. | reverse complement strand
ACCGTGCTGGTACTGTGCCTGCGAATCAACAGCAGCGGTATATGGAAATTATTCCAATTCTTCGACGCGAACGTTTGAAAATTGAGCAAGAAGTCAGCACGATTTTTGATGTGCAATTCCATCGTTTGTCTCAACTAGATCAGTCTCGTGAATCGAAAGCCGCTAAAACTGGTGGTTTAGATAGTATTAGTTTGGATGAACTAGGTTTAGTCAGCGCTGAAGATCAAGATGTTTCAGTGGCGTTGGATAGCGTTGCTGATCGTCTTGCGCGGGTGTTAGAGCCTGATTTGGGGCATTCTTTTCAGCGTTTAAAGCTACTTTCGGATAAATTAAACAGCATATCGCAGTTGCCTTACCATCCTCGCGCATTGTTGAATGTTTTTCTTGAGAGTTTGGCATCTTTATTATTGTCGCCTGAACAAAAAATTGAAATCGTCCAGAGATTCGCACAGCTGTGGGATTTGACTGCACTCACCGAAATTAAAGCCCTGATTTTACCTGCTTTAGAAGCTGCCGCTGCACCAGAGTTGAGTAAATTTAAACCGATCAAGTCTTCTGAAACGCCAGATAAGTCGAAGCCGTCACCATCTTCTTCCGCATCAGATACGACAGGTAAAGGTGGAAGTGGTAGCGGTGGTGGGTCCGATTCTCAGGTGATGCCGCCAGCAACGATGGAGAACGGCGTTCCTGTTTTGCATGCTGCACCCAATGGCGGTTTAGTCGTCGATCCAAATTTACTTGCACAACAAGCACAGCACTTTGCTGCGCTTAGTCAAAGTATTGCCAGTGCGCCTTTGATGCCACAGAATCGTTTTCCGTTTGCAACAGAACAAATTTTGGCGCAAACAGAGTTGTTGGGCATGCTTGAGCAGCTACAGTCTGCGCAACCCAGCAAACCGATGGATCCTAGCGACATTAAAAATAGTGTTGCTGCGATGCGTGATAGTATTCGCAATCAACTGCAGAGTGACGAAGAAAATACGCAGGTGATTGCACAAGACGAAACCAATGTCATTGATTTGGTTTCGACCTTGTTTGACTATATTTTGGATGATAATGAACTCCCAATGCAGATGAAAGCATTGATTGGTCGTTTACAGATTCCAATTCTTAAAGTGGCTTTAACCAATAAAAGCTTCTTCGGTGGTGAAGATCATCCTGCGCGTAAGCTTCTCAATCTGCTAGCGAAAGCGGGCATGAGTTGGGATGAGAATAATAAAAGCAGCGATGCGTTGTATAACAAAGTTGAACAAGTTGTCTTTGTTGTTCTCAATGAATTCCGCGACGATTTACGACTGTTTGAAGATTTGCTTGCTGATTTCGATGAATTTTATCAGCAACAACAAGCCCGTTTGGCGGCAATGGATGCGCGGACGCGTGAAGCGGAAGAAAATCGTGCACGTGCCGAAGCTGCCAAAACCGTTGTACAGCAAACGTTAAATCGTCGTTTAAATGGTCTTAAGTTGCCGTTCTCGATTGTGCGGTTGCTGCAAGAGGGCTGGCGTCATGTCTTGTATTTATCTGCGCTCAAGGAAGGTGTTGAGTCTGAGTCGTGGAAACAGGCAGTTAAAGTTGTCGATGCATTAATCTGGAGTATGTTACCACCTGCTGGTGATGTGCAATGGATTGACCGTTTGAAAGCGGTTTCACCAAAACTACTCAACAGTCTGCGGAAAGGATTAACTGCAGTTAATTTTGATCCACATCAGCTTGAAGTGTTGCTGACAGAAATCGTTAAAAGTCATGAAGAAATCATCAATGGTGTCAATGCGCCACTGGTTGAAATCTTAGATCCTGCGGATACCACAGCTGCCAAAGCACGCGAAGGTGCTGCCCCTGCCGTTTCCATGGAACAAGCAATTAGTTCTCCTAAAGTCGAAGTGAAAGCGGTTGCCTTGCCAGTCGCAGAAGTTTCAACGATTTATACGGGTGAAACGCTACCGCCGACTGATCCAAATGTGATTGCAGTACGACGTATGGCGGTGGGTACTTGGGTTGAGTTTGTCCAGACTGAAGGTGCTATTCGCCATCGTTTGGTGGCAAAAATTCATTCTTCTGAAAAGCTTATTTTTGCTAATAAACGCGGGATCAAGGCCGCTGAATTGTCCATGATGCAATTGGCGATTGAGCTCAGCCAAAATCGTGCAATTATCCTCACTGAACAACCACAAATGTTTGATCGTGCGTTGTTATCTGTGGTTGATGGCCTGAAAAAACTATCTGCATAATTTCTAACGATGCTATATTGACTGATATAGCTCGTTAGGTGAAATACAGGTGCATCGATGCAAAAAACGATAGAAATCAAATCGGGTTGGCTGTCGAATGCACGCCGGGTCATTTCTCCAAATTATAATAATCGTCCTGAAGGCGCGCATGTGCGCCTGATTGTCTTGCATAACATCAGTTTACCTCCTGCATTTTCTGCACAAGATTTCGAGCCATCAGCAATGGGTGGTATTTTTTCTAGTGCGCGCTATGTGGAAGATTTCTTTCAGAACAAGTTAGATTCTACCCTTCATCCTTATTTTGACATTATCAAAGACATGAAAGTGTCGGCGCATCTGCTGATTTCGCGGAGTGGCGAGGTCATTCAGTTTGTGTCGTTTGATGAGCGGGCGTGGCATGCGGGACGTTCGAGCTATTTGGCTGTGCCAGAGTGTAATGATTATTCGATTGGGATTGAGCTTGAAGGCGCAGATGATGTGCCTTTTACGGATGCGCAATATGCGGCATTAGCGGCTGTGATTCCTGTGATTCAACAGGCTTATCCTGAGACACAAAATCATCTGGCTGGGCATAGTGATATTGCGCCAGGGCGGAAGACTGATCCTGGGGTGCATTTGGATTGGATGCGGATTCGGGCGAGTTTGGGTTGAGTTAATTCGCTTGAATATAAGTAGATACGCTATATTTTATTGAAATTAAAATAGATAAATAAGGCTTTAGATAATGAATGTCAGGCTTAATAAATGGACTTCTATCTCACTATTCATAATGTTCAGTTGCTTCCAGTTGCTGACGATTTCATCGGTTTGGGCGGATGATGTCAATGTGAAACCAGCAATACCTTCGAGTAGCGTTTTGAGTTTTCTAGGTTTAGGGAATAAGAAGGCAAACGCTGTTGCGACCAAACTCGTCACCTTGCATGAACCTTTTCAAGTGGAAGGTTTAGCTTTTAGTCCAGATGGCAAATATCTTGCCACGACGCAGATTGGTCTTTATCTTGATGAGAGTGGTAAAAATAGAGAAGTTCATATTTGGGATTGGCATAACCAGAAGTTGATAAAAATATTGCAGAAACTTGAATTTTCTGGCGCATTAACATCATATGGTTTGCAATGGAGTCCTGATGGACGTTTTCTCGCAGTTATTATAGATGATGGGATAAAAACGCATACGATGGTTCGCGTTTGGGATACCCGTAATTGGTTGGTGGTGAGTGATATTATTGGAGTTGGAGGAAGCAGCTCTATTATTTTTACCCATGATAGTCGATATTTATTGAGGGCTTTAGAGGGTGGCGGTACATCTAATGATGCTTTGATTGCTTATGATACACAGACTTGGCAAAAAATGTGGGAGTTGGATAGTCGAGGGTTTCAAGAGGGTAAAATTTTTCATGCCAGTACTTTAGCGATAAGTCCAAATGGTAAGCAATTGGCAATGCAGGGTGAGCAGTTTGTGCCAGATAGTACCAGATAGTACCAGATAGTATAAGTAATAGTGGAGATGATATTCGTATCATCATGGTTGATTTGGATAGACATATAATTATTAAAAGT
>JASLFQ010000133.1 GCA_030150595.1 Aquirhabdus sp. | reverse complement strand
TTTCGAATTTCCAAAATATCTAATAGGGTCTTAGAATTTACTTCACCATCAATTTCTTTCATTCTGAAAAAAGGCTCACCTTTGACCATGCGACTTTGATGTGTCATTGGCATGGCAAGAACTGCACGATAAGCTGCAATGGCTTCGTAGGTTTTATGAATGGTACGATCACGAAATAAGGTTTGGTAGGCATCACGTGTGGCTGGATTAGCTGAAAACAAAACCAAGCCCGCCGTCTCGCGATCAATGCGATGAATTGGCGCAAGATCATCTAGTCCAAGTTTGTTTTTTAGTCGTGTTAACAGTGTTTCTTGCACATATTTTCCAGAAGGAATAACAGGCAGAAAATGCGGTTTATCCGCAACGAGCAGATGCTCATCTTGATATAAAACGGTTTCCTCAAAGGGAATGCGTTGTTCATTTTCAATATTGCGATAATAATAAATATGTTGATCGGCAATATATGGACTATCAGTTTGAAATGCATCACCTTGCTGATTGAGCACTAAACCTTGCTCAAGCCGACTCATCCATGTTGTGCGTGGAATCTCATGAAATCTTTGGCTTAGAAAATCCAAAAGAGTCGAATGTGATTCTCGAGGTAACCAGACACAACTTGGACTAATCCCATTGCGCGTTGGTAGTTTTACAGGTGTTGGTTTTGGAGATTGAGATTCAGAATGCATTATTTAATATTGACGGAGTAACAAGGTGACGGTAGTCACTTTGAATGAAGTCGTTGATTGATGCAAATCATTATTAAAAAAAAAATCAGTTGGCTGAGCTTGTCGAAGCCTTATTTTTGCATACGAATAACCCTTCGACAGGCTCAGGGAGCAGCAACAAAAATGCATAAAAAAAGCCTTCATTTGAAGGCTTTTTTCAATTCGGACGATTAAGCGTTTTCGTTGAGTGCTTTTTCCGCTTGTTGAATTTCAGCAACAGTCAGTGCCGTCATATTGACGATGCGTCGTGGCGTTGCTGTTGGCGTCAACACATGCACAGGTTTTGCTGCGCCAAGCAGGATTGGGCCAATCGTGACATTGTTCCCTGATGCTGTTTTCAGCAGGTTAAATGCAATATTCGCAGCATCCATTGTTGGCATGATCAGCAAGTTCGCAGAACCTTTGTAACGTGAGTTCGGGAATTCTGCTAAACGAATTTCTTCGCTCAGTGCGGCATCACCATGCATTTCACCTTCAACTTCTAGATCAGGCGCAATTGTCGACAGAATACGGAAAGTCTCACGCATTTTCTGCGCAGTTTCACCTTCAGCACTACCAAAACTGGAGTGAGAGAGAAGGGCAACTTTTGGTGTCAAGCCAAAACGACGTACTTCTTCCGCAGCGAGCAATGTCATCTCTGCTAATTGAAGCGCAGTTGGGTTCTCATTGACATAGGTATCAGCAATAAACAAGTTACGACCTTCTAACATCAAGGCATTCATTGCGTAGTAATTTTTTACGCCGTCTTTTTTGCCAATGACGTCTTTCAGGAAGTCTAAATGCAAACCATAATTACCAAATGTTCCGCAAATCAGTCCGTCAGCCACACCAAAGTGAACCAACAGTGCACCGATCAGTGTTGTGCGACGACGCGTATCGCGTTTCGCAAGCTCTACACCAACGCCCTGACGTTGTACCAAGCTGTAGTAATACTGCCAGTATTCTTTGTAGCGAGGATCATTATCTTGATCAATCACTTCAACATTATTGCCGACTAGAAGACGTAGTCCGAGTTTGGTAATTTGATGCTGAATCACTGTTGGGCGACCAATCAAGATTGGTTTTGCTAAACCTTCATCAACAACCAATTGCACAGCACGCAGTACACGCTCATCTTCGCCTTCACAGTAGACGATCCGTTTTGGATCTGCTTTTGCTTGAGCAAAAACAGGTTTCATTAAGAAAGCCGAGTTATAAACAAACTCTGACAAACTTTGACGATATGCAGCAAAGTCTTGAATTGGACGTGTTGCAACGCCAGATTCCATCGCCGCACGTGCAATTTCAGGTGCAATTTCAAGAATCAAACGTGGATCCAGTGGACCAGGAATCAGATATTCGCGACCAAAGCTTTGACCTGCTTCACCATAGGTATTGCTGCTTGATTCAACGTGCGCCATTTTTGCAATTGCATGAACACATGCAACTTTCATGGCTTCATTAACCGTTGTTGCACCAGAATCCAGCGCACCACGGAAAATATAAGGGAAGCATAGAGCATTATTCACCTGATTTGGATAGTCCGAGCGTCCTGTTGCGATGATGACATCTGGACGAACGGCTTTAGCTAATTCAGGCAGAATTTCTGGATTCGGGTTAGCGAGTGCAAAAATAATCGGATCGGCCGCCATCGCTGCAACCATATCTTGCGACAAGATTCCTGCAGTCGATAGACCTAAGAACATGTCTGCACCCGCCATGACTTCTTCCAAACGGGTGTGAGGAATGTCTTGTGCATAGCGACGTTTGCTTTCGTCCAGAGATTCTAAACGTGCAAGGGTAATACAGCCCTTCGAGTCTGCAACAATCACATTCTTGGGGTTTACGCCCAATGCAACTAATAAATCTAGGCACGACAGCGCCGCCGCACCTGCACCAGAGCAGACGATCTTGATTTGACCAATCTCTTTATTGACCAATTGTAAAGCGTTGAGCAATGCCGCACCCACAATGATCGACGTACCATGTTGGTCATCATGGAACACTGGAATTTTCATGCGTTCGCGCAATTTCTTTTCAATATAAAAACACTCTGGTGCTTTGATATCTTCAAGGTTAATACCGCCGAATGTTGGTTCGAGTGACGCAATAATATCGACCAGTTTGTCAGGATCATTTTCGGCAATTTCGATGTCGAAAACATCAATGCCCGCAAACTTTTTAAAGAGTACGCCTTTACCTTCCATCACAGGCTTGGATGCCAGTGGGCCAATATTGCCTAAACCAAGTACCGCTGTGCCGTTGGTGATCACCGCCACCAAGTTGCCGCGTGCGGTATAGCGTGACACCAATGAAGGGTCGCGTTCAATTTCAAGGAATGGTGCTGCCACACCAGGTGAATAGGCGAGTGCTAAATCATGTTGGTTAGCGAGTTGTTTGCTAGGAACAACGTTAATTTTGCCAGGTTTTGGAAATTCGTGATAATCCAATGCAGCTTGTTTGAGTTCTTGCTTGTCCATCTTGCTCTCGTTGTCTACTTAAACGGGTGGGATGATCCTATAGGAGGATCGTGACGGCTTTGCGTCATATGAATTTCAAAATTTAGGTCGGGCTCATTGGTGATCAGCCCGTTGCGAAGACTAGACTTGATTGCAAACTCATTGTGAAAATTTGCTAAGCGTTTCGCGCATTACAAGATGAGTAGGACATAATGCTAAGTCACCGATTATATCATAGCATCGATTTGTTTTTGCGCAGATTGCTAGACATTTCTATACTTAAAATAGAGGAGATTACAAATTATTTGGAACGATCAAAATAGGATGGCGATTTGACTAGATTTGCATTTGCATTGGAAGGACAGTTTCACTCACTGAACTGATCAAGAGTTTATTGGCCTCGAATGCTGGTACTGGTTTACTAAATAAGTATCCTTGTAGTAATTCACAACCTTCATCCCTTAGGAATTGAGCTTGTTCCAGTGTTTCAACACCTTCTGCAACGACTTTCATTTTGAGTGATTTACTCATCGCAAGAATGGCACGCACGATCGCTTTTTGTTCTTCATTACCAATCATTTGCATCACAAATGAACGGTCAATTTTGATCACGTCAATTGGATATAGTCCAAGATAAGACAATGAAGAGTATCCAGTGCCAAAGTCATCAAGCGCAATCGTAACGCCACGCCGTTTGATTTCTTGTAAAATGGCTTGAACTTGCTCGGTATCGTCCATGAGGAGTGTTTCGGTAATTTCCAGTTCAAGCAAAGTAGGGTCAATTTGGTGATCCATCAGAATGCGATCAAGTGTGTCGATAAAATTACCGCGTTGTAACTGCTGGGCTGATACGTTTACTGCAACTGAAATATCATCAAATCCAGCATCTTGCCATTTTTTAATCTGTGCACATGATTGATCTAATACGAACTCACCGAGTGCAGAAATAATTCCCATTTCTTCGGCAAGTCCAATAAATTGAACAGGCGCTACGATGCCTTTGTTTGGGTGACTCCACCGAACTAGGGCTTCAAACCCTTCAATTCTGCGGCTGATTGCATTGAGTTTGGGTTGATAGAAGACTACAAACTCGGTGTTTGAAATCGCTTTGCGCAGTGCATTTTCGAGATTGACGCGCTCTAGAGACTGTATGCCACCTTGATTGCTTGCAAATCGAATGGCATTGCCACCAAGACGTTTGGCTTCTTGTAGTGCGTTTTCTGCAGAGTTTGAAAGCGTATCGACTTGTTTGCCATGCTTAGGACAGAGCGCAACGCCAATAGAAATGGTAACGGTGATTTCTTGTGAGCGTACATCAAAGGGGCTATTAAAGACTTCAAGTAATCTTTCACAATATTGTTCAACATCTTTTTCATTGTCTTTGGCATACGACAACATAATGGCGAAGTCGTCGCTGCCTAAACGTGCAATCATACTAGTACGCGAGTCATATGCAGAAAGTCGTTGGGCAACATGCTTTAACAGAATATCTGCGCCATCCGTGCCGAGAAGGTCATTGAGTAAACGGAAACGATCAATGTTCAGGCGCAATAATGCAAATGTTGTATTAGCTTCTAGGCTCTGCAAAATAATCTGATGCATGTGATCTTTAAAGAAATGACGATTGGGCAAATCTGTCAGAGGATCATAGTTCGATAAGTAGGAGAGGCGTTGTTCATTTTTCTTACGTTCAGTTAAATCATTTAAAATTGCGATGTAATGTGTCTTTTGTTGATTGTGGTCAAATATCGGATTGATATGTAACCAGACAGGAATGTCATCACCATTTTTATGTTGGATCTGGATTTCGCCTTCATATTGACCAGTGGTATGAAGGTTTTTAATAATTTTTTGTTTGGATTGTTGCTCGCGCGAAGTAGGACTACGGTGTAAGGTAAAAA
>JASLFQ010000129.1 GCA_030150595.1 Aquirhabdus sp. | reverse complement strand
TCGGCCAGATTTCAGTACCACGTCCATTTGGGGAGCTGTTTGAGAAATCGCCTTTATATTGTTCTCCATTTGCCAAAATCAAAAGACCTTTCCCATCGAGTTGACCCTTTGTGAAGTAACCTTCGTAGTGTTCGGTTAGTTTCTTTTCCTTATCTCTCCATTCTAAAATGCCGTCACCTTCTGCATAACCATTTTGACACTTTCCTGTCCACGTCACGCTTTCTCCATCCGTAGGATAAGGATCTGAGATTCTGCAACCTTGATTATCACTGATCCATGTTTCTGCAAATGCCTTAGTGGAAATGGCCATTAGAATTAGTATTAATATATTAAGTTGTTTAGTTGAAACTTTATTTTTGGTAATCTTTTTAATATCCAGCAGTGTCATTGTCGTCACCGATTTTGGTTTTATCGTTGCAGGTATTTGTCTTTATTAGCATGAAAGGTTAGCATGAAAAATTGAGTGCGCAAAAAGCGCACTACAATATATAAAGAATATTAAGCTATAACCCGCCCAACTTCACCATTCAACGCATCAGGCAATGGCAAAATCAGCAAACCAGATTCGACAAGTGATTCAGGTTTAGCAACCACAAGCGCTTCCCAGCCTTCGGTCGTTTCAACGACATTCACGACATTCACATTCTGCTCAAGCGTTTGACCGATTTGAGGCACATTGTCCGTACCTTGTACACGATGTAACCATGCTTTTGGTTTTGCACGGAAATAGAGACGTGCAACGATTTCTTGCCCGAGATAACAGCCCTTGTCGTAATCCACGCCAGCACGTTGATGTAAGCGAAGCTCTTGTGGTTGGAACAATCCAGCATTTTCAGCAGTAATCCACGCCGCACCTTGAGTGATGGCAGTTTTTTTCCAATCCTCAATGGTTGTAGTGCTTTCATTCGTTTGGAAGTCTGCTGACTTGTTATTGATGACAGGATAAATATCTTGTGCATCCGATGCTGTCATTTTGGAGAATGCACCATATTTACGAATATGTGCTTTAAAACTATCGAGTAAATCGGTAGAAATGATCACGTCGAATTGTTCGGCACTATGACGTGTCAGCCATAGACCAAACGCAATACGACCCTTTAAATCGCAAATGGCAGTTGGGCGGTGCTCGTCGTTACGAATATGAGTTACATCGACTGTCACCTGACCCTGCAGGAATTTCTCAGTGTCTACGCCAGTGAGCGTGAGTGTGCTGAAGGAGAGAGTGGTTGCTGACATGAGTTAACCTTAACTTAGATAGACGTGATGTGGTGCAATTGATGTTGATGGATATTATCCCCTATTTATAGGGTGTTGACTGTAAAAGACAAGTCAAAATCGCATGCATTTTGTGCATCACATTACGATGTTGTCATGTATCTCTGCAAGCAGTGTAGTGGCAATGCTACACTTAAACTTTATGTTATTTTAGTTTAACTTGATTATGACTTTACTATGCCGATGAGCCCTTCTGATCGACAATTTACTGTTGCCATTATCGGTGCTGGCCCAGCGGGGTTGATGGCGGCTGAAAGTATTGCCGCTGCAGGACATGCAGTCACGGTTTTTGAACAAAAGCCTTCGGTGGGGCGTAAGTTTTTGATGGCAGGCAAGGGTGGTTTGAATATTAGTCATAGCGAAGCCTTTGATGATTTTGTTCAACGTTATGATCAGCCAGATTGGTTGAAACCCATTCTGCAGGCATTTCCGCCGAGTGATTTACGCGCTTGGGTAGAAGGGCTCGGGATCGAGACTTTTATTGGTTCATCGGGACGTATTTTTCCTGCTGAAATGAAAGCTGCACCTTTGCTGCGTGCATGGGTGGCACGTTTGAAAGCGAGCGGTGTACAGTTTCGTTTACGTCATCATTGGCAAGGCGTGAGTAAAGACCATACTTGGCAATTTCAAACGCCCCATGGCGAGCAGTCGTATGCATTTGATGCAGTGGTTTTGGCGTTGGGCGGAGCAAGTTGGGCGCGTCTGGGCGCGGATGGTGCGTGGTTGCCTTGGCTGGCTGAACGCCATGTGGTTACAGTCGATTTTAAGCCATCCAATGGTGGATTTATTGTTCCATTCAGTCCATTTATTCAGGCACTTGCTGGCGAACCTGTGAAGTCCATTGTAGCGTCAACCATGTCGCCTTCTTCACATAAAACCGTGCAAAAGTCGGGTGATTTGATCATTACCGAGCAAGGCGTGGAAGGCGGCGTGATTTATGCTTTATCGCGTCCTTTGCGTGAATCGATTGAACAAACTGGGCAGGCGAAACTGACTTTAGATTTAATGCCACATCGCACGGAAGCTGAGCTGTGTGAGTTGTTATCGAAACCCATTGGTAAGCTGACGCTAGCGCGGTTTTGGCGGCGACAAATTGGATTGGATGGTGCTAAGGCAGCATTGGTTCGTGACCATGTTCTAAGGCAATTGTGGGTTGATGGAAATGCCATCGCGCATGCGATTAAGAATATTACCATCACCATTCAAGGTATGCGTCCTATCGATGAGGCAATTAGTACCGCGGGCGGCGTGACGCGTTTGGCCGTGGATCATAGTTTGATGCTAAAACAATGGCGCGGTGTGTTTTGCGCGGGCGAGATGTTGGATTGGGATGCGCCAACGGGTGGTTATTTGCTGACGGCTTGTTTTGCAAGTGGACGTTGGGCTGGAATGGGGGTTAATGATTGGCTCGAACATCGAACGAGCCCATCATAGTTCATGCATAGTGAATGCTTAAAACCAGAACATCACGCCAGCCACAGCGAATGATTGATCTGCTTTTTGATGACTACCTCCAAGTAAGTCAGCGGTTTGACCATAATAGCGATTACTTTCAAATCCAATATATGGTGCAAATTGGTGGCTAATCTCATAACGCAGACGTAAACCCAATTGAACCTCA
>JASLFQ010000121.1 GCA_030150595.1 Aquirhabdus sp. | reverse complement strand
GCACACGATGTTCAGCGGCGATCACAAACTCAATCTTGCTACCAATCACGCCACGCATCAACCCATGTTGACCTAAACTCAGCTCACCACCAGACAAAGCACCAACTTGCGCTCGTTCACGTAACCAAAACTCCCACTTTTCAGCTGTCCATTCTCCAGATAACTCGGCAACAGGATGTGCAAGAATTTCAAAAGGTGTTTTTGCGAAATCATCGCCATAAGCAATGCCTGTACTACGAACTTCGACAATCGCCTTTTCTTCGACTAGATTAGCGGACTTCGGAATTGCTATTTGTTCAGGTTCAGCATGCATTTCTTCGGATGCAAACATATCGTGATTATGAGAAACCACTTCTTCAGTCGAAATTTCTACCAAAGAGACTAATGGCCCGACTGCTTCTATCTCGACTTCAGTTGCTTGTACGTAGACAGGCTCATTTTGTATTTCAATATCACTTTCAGAAAAATTAGCCTCGAAAACCTCTTTTTCTAATGACTGGCTATGATCTTCTAATGGCTCTGAGTGTGGTGGTTCTTCAACAATTGGCGCAAATAACGTTTCAGTAACGATTTCAACTCCACTTAGAGTTTCAGAGTTTTTTTTAGACTCAATGATTAATAAATCAGTATCTTGCGTTTCATTTTTTGCATCAAATTCTTGATGAATAGCGGGTTCAATCGCTGTTGAGTTCACATTAATAGTTTCATGTAACTTTAACGGTCTAAAAGCCAAAAGCCTTAACACGCACATTTCAAACCCTTGCTGTGCAGTCACCGAAAGCTTGAGATCATTACGTCCTTGCAATGCAATTTGGTAATACAGCTGTACATCTTGACGATCAAAACTGGTTGCCATTTTCTTCAATATAACCGCTTCGATCGGCGTACCAATATCCGCCTGCTGTGGCAGTAATTGCGCCAATGCGACTTGATGCAGCAATGTAATCATTTGATCTAGAACCGCACTGACATCGACTGCTTGTTGCGATAAATCAAACAGTATTTTGGCAACTTGTGCGCTTTGACCTTGATGAATCGCTAATAGTAAATTCGCAACTTGACTGCGATCTAGCAAGCCAAGCATCGCCTGTACATCTTCACCTTGCACACTGCCTTGACCATAAGCAATCGCTTGATCGGTCAGCGACATTGCATCACGGAGTGAACCTTGCGCAGATTCTGCGAGTAACCACAATGCAGCATCATCGAAAGCAATACTTTCTTTTTTAAGAACTTCTGCCAGATGATCATGAATCTCTTGGCGTGGTAAAGGACGCAACGTGAACTGCAAACAACGAGACAAAACTGTTACAGGTAACTTTTGTGGATCAGTCGTCGCTAGTAAAAACTTCACATGCTCAGGCGGTTCTTCCAAGGTTTTTAATAAGGCATTAAAACTATGCGTAGACAGCATGTGCACTTCGTCAATCAGATAAACCTTATAGCGTCCTTGGGTTGGCGCATAAGGCACATTATCCAATAACTCTCGAGTATCTTCGACTTTGGTTCGTGACGCCGCATCGATCTCAATCAAATCAATAAATCGACCTTCATCAATCGCACGACAAGTCCCACAAACGCCACATGGCGTCGCGGTAATGCCCGTTTCACAGTTCAGGCATTTTGATAAAATCCGCGCAATGGTGGTTTTACCGACGCCACGTGTGCCCGTAAATAGGTACGCATGATGCAATCGTCCGCGCTCAAGCGCACTGCCAAGTGCACGTGATACGTGCGTCTGCCCGACCAACTCAGCAAAATTGCGAGGGCGATATTTACGTGCTAAAACTTGATACATGCCGATTTCCTGAAACTCATGATAAAAGTAAAAATATGACTTTTACTCTATTGTTTAGCACTATTTCCAAGCACTATTTACCGCTAATAATACCATCCACGACTTGCAAGGTACGCTGACTCAACCACCAGAGTCTTGGATCCCCCGCCATTGACTCCATGCTAAATGAGGTCACAAAAGCAAAACTGAGTTGCCGTGTTGGATCACACCAAGCGCCAGAGCCATTGTATCCCATATGACCGAAACCATGGTGCGTGCCTTTACCCAGCGTAATGATGCGATGATAACCCAAACGCCAGTGCATCGGTATTGGCATTACGCGATCACGGCGGCGATTTTGAGTTGTCGAAAGTTCACGGAAAACAGGTGCCGTAATATAACGCTTGCCACCAAACTCACCGCCAGCCGCGAGCATGGCATAGATTTTTGCCAGTGCACGCGCAGTAAACACGCCATTCACCGCAGGAATAGATGCTTGCAATGCTTCTGGACTAAAGAAATCAAACTTGCTCATATTGTAAGGATTCAGTGCATCACGAGGATCTGCAGGATCTTGCCCCAAAAATTTCATGAGTTTTTGCATCATTGATAGCGAACGAGTAGCTTTGCTTGGACGTGGTTTTGGATCATTGAGAGGGCGATCTCGATATGGATGCGCAACTCGCCCTAATTCAGATTCTGGTAAACCAAAATAAGCTTCACCATCAATTCCGAGTGGATGGATGAGTTCACGCTCTAAAGTTGTCGCCAGCGGTTCTTTCATGACTTTTTCAATGACCCCACCGACGAGCCAACCAAAACTTAAAGCTTGATAAGCACTTGCAGTATCAGGTTCAAATCGTGGAATAGCTTTTTCATAGGCTTTCAGCATGGCATCCCAATCGAGCATAACCTCTGCAGATTGAATGACATGGCGAATATCATGTAATCCTGATGAACGAGACAGTAAATGCCGTAAGGTTATTTTTTCTTTCCCACTCCCCACAAATTCTGGCCAATATGCACAAACTGGACGGTCATATTCGAGTAAACCTTTACTGGCTAAAATATGAACCAGTGTTGAAAGCACACCTTTACCTGTTGAATACGACAAACTCAAGGTATCTTCTTTCCAAAGTGTCGCACCTTGCTGTAAGCCCATCCATAGATCAACGACTTTTTCACCACGAAAATAAACCGCTAAAGCCACGCCACCTTTGCTCTCTGGTGACACAGTTTGACGCAGTGCGTGAATCAGTGGTTCAAATTCAGGAGTACAAGTTCCATTAACCGTAAAATCGGTTTTGCCTTGTAATTGACGAATGAGTTTAAAAACGTCCATGTAGGATTATTCCTTTTCATTGAATCAAACGCGCAAAGCCTTGATGCCATACGTTGAATATTGGTGAACGAAAGATACCACATTCATCAATTCAACTCTGTGTGATACAGCAACACTTAGTTATAGATAATAAAAAACACCCATAGTATTTATATGACTATGAGTGTTCTGTGGTTCTCAAACTGAGGAAATTTTATGAATAAGTCATCATTTCCTGTGCACGTTTTGCCGCTGGTGAATTATTCAGATAGGCCAACGCTTCTTCTGTCGAACCTTCTTTCACAGGGTTATACCACGGGCTAAAATATGATGCTTGTTGAGCAATGAGCCAAAGTGGGTGTGGTAAATGACCCGTTTTGCTTTCTTTTGCCCACTGCAGCCAAACCCAAGGCTTAAATACACTTGGTTTTTTCGCAGCAAATGAAGGATCTTGTCCCATAAAGTTCGCCGCGCCATCCACCCAAATGCCGAGAATCGCAGGCACTGCAATAAGTGACAAATAGTATCTAGAGAGATAATCGCCACCAAGATGTTGGTATAAATCAAACGCAACACTACGATGTTCAACCTCTTCAGCACCATGCCAACGTAGCAAATCGAGTAGTACTGGATCAGCACCGACTTCATCCCACGATTTGTTTCTTAAAAC
>JASLFQ010000117.1 GCA_030150595.1 Aquirhabdus sp. | reverse complement strand
TCACAAGTGTTTAACCAACGCCGTAAAACCTTGCGTAACACCTTAAAAGGTCAAGTTGATGAAGTGGGTTTTGCCGAACTGGGCATTAATCCAATGGCGCGTCCTGAAACCTTAAGTATTTCTGATTTTGTTGCGTTGGCGGACTATGTCGACATCAACGTGAAAGATATTCAGGCTATTGTTGATCTATCTGATGATGTGGATACGGAAAATTAATAATGCCAAGACGCTACAACTATGTGATCGGTGATTTGCAAGGTTGTTTTACTGCACTGCAAGCCTTACTCGAACACATTGAATTTGATGAAAAACAAGATCATTTGTGGTTTGCAGGTGATTTAGTCGCACGTGGTGAAGATTCGCTAGCGACCTTACGTTTTGTGAAAAAACTCTGTGAATCTGATGTCGCGCATACGGTGCTGGGTAATCATGATCTCAATCTGCTCGCAGTCTGGCGTGGTTATAGTAAATTAAAAAAGAACGACCATACTGCACCGATTTTCGACGCGCCTGATGCGCCTGTACTCTTAAATTGGTTGCGCAAACAACCTTTGTTCCTGCGTCCGAATCCAGATTATGTGCTGACTCATGCAGGCTTGCCGCATTGCTGGACAACAGATCAGGCAGAGAGTCTGGCTTTTGAAGTCGCGATGGTGTTGCGCGGGACATTTCTTGAACTCGATCGTTTCCTTGAAAATATGTATGGCAATGATCCTGATCTATGGTCAGATAATTTGAAGGGCAGTGCACGACTTCGAGTGATCACTAACTATTTCACACGAATGCGTTTGGTCGATGAAATAGGTCGATTAGAATTTACATTTAAAGACAGCCTGAATGTGCCAATGCCAGCAGGTTTTGCGCCTTGGTTTAGTTGGAAACCACTCGTAGCGAGAACCGAAAAGGTGTTATTTGGACATTGGGCAGCGCTAGAAGGTGCAGGGCAGATGTCTAATGTTGTGCCACTGGATGGTGGTTGTGTTTGGGGCGGAAGCCTAGTCGCTTATCGCTTGGAAGATGGACAACGATTTACAACCCAATCAGGCTGTGGATTAGGATAACAAACGCGCTTAACCTGCCAGTGAAGAAAACTAACACGCTCAAATTCAATGCGAATTTGGTCGTGGTCGCTGCCAAGATCAAGCGCATATCGATTAAAGTAATGTTCGTAATAATGACTGGCGTTATCTTGCCTCAATACTTGAGCCTGAATAGATAGCCAGGCAGCATGATTCATCGCGACATAGAGTCGTGGCCAGACATTTTTTAAATAATGACTTCCTGCACCTTGCCATTGTTGTTCTGGGTGAAGATTGGGAATAATGTGTAAGAGCAGTTTGTTTGGAATCTGTTTTTTGATTGCAGGAGTGTCTTGAGCTTCAAAAGCTGTCAAGAGTTGGTGCGCCGCCCAATAGGGCGATAAATAATAAATACTCGCGAGTGAAATAAACACACAACCGAATAAAATCAGACACTGACGTTTTTTATACGAAGAGAAGCCAGACAAATCATGATGTAGAGACATGCCTAATTATGCATCTTATATAAGTGTTTGAGAAAAAACTGCATAGTCATTATTGGTCTAGGAGAAGCGTGCAAGTTTATCTTAGTGCACTAAATCGTAAATAAATAGGTTTGATCTGCAAATATCAGTATTGCCTGTGTTTAAAGTAGCTCGTAGCGATTTTTACCACTTGCCTTGGCGTGGTAGAGTGCTTGATCTGCTTGCCGCAAAAGCTGATTCACTTTCATCGCAGGCGTGGGTACACAGGTCGAGACGCCGATACTCACTGTCACGATTTTTTCATCGGTGTCTGGATGAGGAATTGCAATCGAGGTCAGTCTGTTAAGTAGTCGTTCGGCTTGTTCCTTTGCAATGTCAATATCCATGTTTGGGAACAACAACACAAACTCTTCTCCACCATAACGTGCAGCTAATTCACCGCTGCGATGAGCAAGCCCATGAATGAGTTGCGCAACCTGCTGTAAGCATTTGTCACCGGCTAAATGTCCTAGCGCATCGTTGTAACGTTTAAAAAAATCAATATCGATCATCATAATTGTTAAAGGAAGCTGATAGCGGAGCATTCGACTCCACTCAAGCTCCATTTGTTCATTCAAATAGCGGCGATTAGCGAGTCCTGTTAGTGCATCTTCACGAGATAACTTTTCGCTCTTCTGCAAGGACAGTTCTAATAAATAAGACTGTAGAAAATTGATACGTTCTTGTCGTCCCAATCCGTAAGCGAGAAACATGGCTAAGACACTGGCTGTTGCAAATGTTTGCGGCATGATTTGCCAATTAATTTGCGCACCGACTTTGTAGGTTAGAAAAACCCCAAAAATCCCACCCAGAAAATTTGCAAGCATTGCCAGTTGGAGACGCAATCCAACGAAACAGTATGTAAAAAAGAGAATATAGGTTAGGCCAATATACGAGAGCGTTGTGCCTTGCCCCATGGGAATCGCATTGTTTGCATAAACAGCGACGGCCACCATGATGGTTCCGCTTCCAGTCACATACCAATTAAACCACTGATCAAAAGTTCGGAAGAACGAAAATATGCGTACGCCGAGCATGACTGTCGCAGCAATAGAGTAGGCTAAGACGCATCTGGAAAAACTATTGGGAGGAATCAGCTTGATCACACTTGCACAGATTACCGCAAATACAAAAAATGCAAATATGCCATTAAAGCGATAAGTTTTAATGGAGTGGGAGAGTGAGTGCTCTCTATATTTTGTTTCTAAGCGCGCAGGAAAACGTAAAAACCAAACGCCCTTTTTTAAGGCGGCATTGATTTCTTCTTCGGAAAATTTAGTCTCTATTATAGGGTCTTCTTCGTCTTCGGCGACGAGTTGAGACACTCCATTATTCATGACGGCAATATGCTCATTCATCATATTTACCCGCATCATCCTTGTTATCGCAGTAAATGTAAATCTTCCTGATTTACGAACTTAGTTTATGCAAACTGAGTCACATTTAAGTTAGCACTAGTCAGGAAATTTATCTATCTTTTTTGTTTGATGTGTTTCTTTGTATTGTTACGATTTGAATGATTTGATTGTGCCTATGTGATCGACATAGGCACATTATTTGGCTTTTTTTGTCGTGATTAGCTCAGTTCTAGTTTCCGGTTTCGCGATGCCAGACTTGGCTGCGACCTAGGAGTGAAAAACCAATATAGCCACGCACATTGAGTGTGTTGCCGTCTGCGGCAAGTGTCATTTTTGCTTTATACATGTGACCACTTAACGGATCGAGGATTTGTCCGCCATCATATAACCCTGCTTCAGATGAGTCAGGTTTCAATCCCCAAAGTATATTCAGACCTTCAATGGGTTTGTGGGTAAACGGTGCTGGGCAATCGACACAATACACTTCTGGTGTATAACCTGGATGAGACAGAATTTTTACGACCGTTCCTCCGTATGTGCCATCGGCATTTTTTTCGATTCTGATAATGGATTTGGCGAAGCCCGTTTTATCGTCAATCGTTTTCCAAGTTCCTGTGACATCTGCAGCGTGACTCATGCCTGAAATACTGCAAGCCAGACCTAAGACGCAACTCATAAACAATGCTTGTGGTGTTGATATTTTCATTCATTATTTCCTCAAGTTCTTATTGTGTTTTTATAGCATGCGCGAGGTTGTTTTGAATATATAAGTATATTATTTCCATGTACTATTTATGAAAGTACTTTAAGAAAAATAGCTTAAGCAGCCACTTTATGAGAAAAAGGGAATAACCCAGAGTGCAGTCAGGACACCGTTCACCGCCATGCCCAATGCTGCGTATTCGCCCGCGACAGGGCTACGTTGCCATGCTTGCGCAGTGCCAATGGCATGGGCAGCGAGACCCAGTGCAAACCCAGCCGCGCGTTCGTCATCGACTTTGCGTAAAATGAGTGGCGAAAGTGCAGCCCCTACAATTCCTGAAAAAATGACGATGAAACTCGCCAATACTAAAGGCGCATGAATTAATGCCGCAACATTGAGCGCAATCGGCGTGGTGACAGCACGTGTTGCAAAGGCCATGACTTCGGGATGCGTGAGATGTAATCCATAGGCCAATGACATCGGCAATAAGCTGCCAAGCAGTGTTGCAATGGTAAATAATCCAATCACGCGTTTAATCGGTAGCTCATCAAATCGAATGGTCGCTAATGGAATAGCTAAGGCCACTGTTGCATAACCCAGTAAGCGAGTGAATACAGGCGCAACGGTTTTTGCATAGGCTTCGTATTGCCAATCACATAGTGCAAGTAATGCGACGACAAACACAATTGCAGCGATAACCAGTGGTACACGTGGAAACTTTTGGTTCAAGAGTTTGGCTGCGATATAGCCGATTAGGGTCAAAAAGAATCCAACCCAAATAGTAATCGTGGCTGAATAAAAGTGCGATAAATGTTGTGATAAAAAGTCGATCATAGCCATTTCTTGACGAGGTATGCGTATAAGCGTAATGGGAAAAGGGTGCTGATCAGCATAATCAACACGATTTTGTAAGTATCATTGCCTAGATGAGCCAGCAGAATGCCGACACCTGCGCAAATCGGTAAAAACGCGAAGATACTTTCTTTAAGGATTTTGGAGTTCGCAATCACTATGCGGCTAGGGACTTCACCTTTATATCGTCGATAAGCCGTCGCAAAGCCGAATAAGATAAATAAGCCTAAAAAATTGCCTAAGTTTTCATAGCCAATCTGCGTCATGAGCCATACGGACATTTCGCGGATAAAGATGATCATGGCAGCGACGACAACGAGCATTTGCCAATCGAATTTTGCTTTAGCATGAACGGCGAGAGATGCATTCTCGCTATTGATGCGTTGATCTTCAGCATTGGGTTCTGATGAATGGGCTGACATAAAAGTATTTCGACTAAATGTGATGAATGGGTCGCGTTGCGTCTTCGAGTTGCTGCATCAAAGCGTCTTCATCGACATCCATGTCATCAAGCGCTTGTTTTGCTTGCGCACGTTCAATCTTGACTTGTTCAAAATGTTCTAGCGTTCGACGAAACAACTTAGCTTCATCCTCAGGCAAGATGTCATCTGGATTAATCTGAGCTTCTGCAAGAATCCGCGCAAGTGTAGGTATAGATAGGGTAATGGTCAATTCAAACGCGCCATTATCCAAAATATGTTCATTTTGAATGACGCCTAAACGATACAGCTGACTACGCAAGCGACCCGCGCTAAGTGGCAATGTTAGGTGAAAAGAGGAGACTTTACCGACAGAAAGTCGCTGTTGTACCGCTTGTTTTAGCAAGTCCATGCCAGCGCCGCTATAGGCGGAAACATAGACGCGGTCAGGGACATCTGGTGAGCCTTCATGTAAAGATGGTGCATCACCGCTCACATCAATTTTGTTGTAAACCCGAAGAATAGGAACATCAGCGCCAATTTCTTTCAGCACGGCTTCGACCGCATCAATTTGATCGTCGCGATCTTCACTGCTTTGGTCAATCACATGCAACAGTAAATCTGCTTCAAGCGTTTCTTCCAAAGTCGCGCGGAATGATTCAACCAGCCCATGTGGTAAATGGCGAACAAAACCAACAGTATCTGCTAGAACCAACGGGCCTAGGCCTTGCCACTCTAAGCGACGCAGCGTCGGGTCGAGCGTTGCAAACAGTTGATTGGCGACATAGACATCGCTTTCGGCTAGTCGATTAAACAGGGTTGATTTCCCCGCATTGGTATAGCCGACCAAAGATAATGTAGGAATATCAGCTTTTTGACGTGCTGCACGACCTTGCTTACGCGTTTGGCGCACTTTGTTGAGTCGTTCTTTGAGTTGACCAACACGAATTTGCAATAAACGACGGTCGGTTTCAAGCTGAGTTTCACCAGGGCCGCGTAGGCCAATACCGCCACCTTGGCGTTCAAGGTGAGTCCAGCCGCGGACTAAGCGTGAAGATAAATGATCAAGCTGAGCGAGTTCTACCTGTAACTTTCCTTCAAAGGTACGTGCACGTTGGGCGAAAATGTCCAGAATCAAACCCGTACGATCGACGACGCGGCATTGAAATATTTTTTCTAAGTTACGTTCTTGTGCAGGCGTCAACGTGTGATCGAAAATCACGAGATCAATGGCATTTGTCTCGACGGATTGATGAATTTCTTCGGCTTTTCCTTTTCCAACAAACAAGCGTGCATCAGGTTTTTTACGAGAACCTGTAATGAAATCGATAATTTCTGCGCCTGCGGATAATGCAAGCAAACGGAATTCTTCGAGGTCTTGATGGTCGATGTGAGAGATATTTAGGTGAACCAGAAGTGCACGTTCGCCACCACTCGGTCGGTCAAACAGTTCCATAGATTTCCGTACTGATATTAAACAAATGAAGTGACAAGATGTTAAGCATTGTTATTGAAAGAAGGTGTGTTTGAATGGATTTGTCAGTATACCATGTATCGCTTGACAGGATATTGAGAGCTGCATAAAGTGCGCAGTTGATCGTGTTTTAATCGATAATTTGCCGTGCTTTTTCACTTTTGCCATGGAGTTGAGTTCGTCGATTTGTTGATGTTTTGGGTACTGTATTCTTTTTCATCATATTGCAAAGTCTTATGGCTATATTAAGTCTCTGTTTCTTAGAGCATCGCCTTTATGATGGATACCCAAGTCAGTTGCAGCGTGGCAAATTCGACTATTGAAGATATGAGAAAAACTAAAAATTTAACACCACTTTCGGTTCGTTTGGCCGAGAGTGTGGATGATCTTAAACTCGTGCAACGATTGCGCGCGGAAGCTTTTGGCCCTGCATTTGATATGCAGTTTGAAAATGGCTTGGACGAAGATCGTTTCGATGTGTATTGTGCACATCTCATGGTATTTGACGGTTCCCGATTGGTCGCAACAACTCGAATGATGGATCGTGAGCGCGCATGTCTTGCGGGTGGTTTTTATAGTGAACAAGAGTTTGATTTAAGAGATGCGTTAGCGGCGACTCCTGGGAATTTTCTCGAGATTGGACGTACGTGTGTTGCACCTAATTATTCGTCGATGCGTGCGATACAAACCTTATGGCAAGGCGTTGCTGAAGTTGCAGCGCAGTGGAATTCGGATATTCTCATTGGATGTGCCTCTCTGCCTTTGGGCGATGGTGATTGCCAAGGTTGGTTAAATAGTTTGCCAGAAAAAAATCGATTGTCGGTGCCTATACGAGCACGTCGTCCGCTGCCAACTCCGATTTCGAAACAACAGCCAGAGATTCCTACGTTGTTAAAAACGTATTTGCGTATGAATGCGAAATTGGGGACACAAGCCTGTTTTGATCCAGTATTTCATTGTGCAGATGTGTTGATCTGGCTGCCTATTGTTGAAATGACTTCTAAATATCGTGAGCGGCTCACTGCGGCTTAGGCTCACGATTTTTGAGAGGAATGACGTCACAATACAAGACTTTGGCGTTATTCCTTTTGCAAGTTTGAATCAGATCGGCTAATGTTTCGTTATTGTCGCATCATTATTTTGTTTTTCCCTCGATGGTAGATTAACCATCAGAGGTATGTGCTTTTCTGAGAATATTTATGTCGAAGCCGCCAGTTGTTCATCCTTTTTCTGCTCCATCATTATCTACACAAACACGTCGTCAAATTCGTAGAATATTCCGTTCAAGCGGTCTGGCTTTGGCTGTTGGTCAGGGGTTTTATGCAGCAGGTGTGAGTGGGGCTTTGACCAAGCCAAATCAACCACATCATCCACGTGTGATTCGAGATGTTTGTCTGAAGTTATGTAGTGCCTTGGCAATCGAAGTGAAAATTCACGGTGAGATGCCGACAGAGCATGCGCTTTGGGTCAGTAATCATGTGTCATGGACGGATATTCCTGTCATTGGTTCTGCTGCACCAGTATTCTTTTTATCAAAAGCAGAAGTGGCAAGCTGGCCTGTGATTGGGCGTTTGGCAAAAGCTGCGGGTACATTATTTATTAAACGTGGATCGGGCGATGCAGATGCTGTTGCGGTTCAGATTGCAGGATTCTTACGTCAGAAGTTACCTGTTTTGTTCTTTCCCGAAGGAACGACAACTGACGGACGCGAAATTCGCCGCTTGCACAGCAAGTTATTTAGCAGCAGCAGTGGAAACTGGTACGTCTGTACAACCGATGATTTTGTGCTATCAAGGGCCTGATGGTCGTTTGGATGGCGTGATGCCGTATATCGGTGATATGACTTTTGGTACGCATCTGCAAGACGTGCTTGGGCGGAGTAAGGTGCGCGCGCATGTACTTCCGCTCGCTGCGATTTCTGTCGAAGGACATGATGTGCATACATTAACGGATGAGCTATTGCGTAAGATGCGCGAAGGCTTGGCGGAGTTGCAACAGCAGGTATTGGTTCAGTAAGTTTAAGATGGGCATGTTGATTTGGTTTTCAATCAAACAAGGTGAGTTGTGAATCCAACAAGTATTGAGTCCAAGTGGCTAAGAAAATTGATGATTTTTTGTGGGATAGTGATTACGACTATCTCAATTTTAGGAACAGTTGACGGCATAGCTTTAGGTTTGGGTGGCATTGAAAATCAAAATATCTGGGCAATAGACTTTGGTTTGGGCACAGTTATTTCTTATTTTGGTTTGATTGGTGCGTGGGTGCGTGGGTGCGTGTGA
>JASLFQ010000091.1 GCA_030150595.1 Aquirhabdus sp. | reverse complement strand
TGAGAATATTATAGATACCCCATGGAATGTCCACGAAGACAAGTACAAGGCAGCACACATACAATAAACGATGCACACGAAATGCTCGGTTCAAATCCTCACTCATCAAATGAAACCGACCTGTACTGTGCCTTTCCGTTGGCTGCATCTCTTTTAATCCTTTTTCACATTAATGCCGTGCAAATGCACGTCCCACACCTTTCAGACTATTTAAACACGATAAAATTAAACACGATAAAATTAAACACGATAAAAAATAATCAGACAGATGTCCAATTTATCTTATTTTTGTGAAAAAAATGTAAAAAAAACACAAATGCACGGAAATTTTCGAGCAAAAACTCTAAAAAATGCCAATTGGCGCACTATCTACATGAATTTTAAACGATTTGGGAAATGGTATTTTGAAGGAGTACAATACTGCCATCTTTAAAAGTAATTCCCAGATTGAGCCAACCGCCATGAATACTGCATACCGCAAACACTTGCCAAACACCCAACTAGACTACTTCGATACTCGCGCAGCTGTTGAAGCGATCCAAGCAGGCAGCTATGACACACTACCCTACACCTCCAAAGTTTTGGCTGAGCAATTGGTCCGTCGCTGTGCGCCAGAGGCATTAACAGACTCGCTCAAACAGCTGATCGAACGTAAGCAGGACTTGGACTTTCCATGGTATCCAGCACGCGTTGTCTGTCATGACATTCTGGGTCAAACAGCACTAGTTGACTTAGCAGGCTTGCGTGATGCGATTGCAGACATGGGCGGCGATCCGTCTAAAGTGAACCCTGTTGTTCCAACCCAATTGATCGTCGATCACTCCTTATCAGTGGAGTGCGGTGGTTTTGATCCTGATGCGTTTGTGAAAAACCGCGCCATCGAAGATCGTCGTAACGAAGACCGTTTCCATTTTATTGAGTGGACAAAAACGGCATTTAAAAACGTTGATGTGATTCCCGCTGGTAACGGCATCATGCACCAAATCAACTTGGAGAAAATGTCTCCAGTGATCCAAAACCGTGATGGTCTTGCATTTCCTGATACTTGCGTGGGTACAGACAGTCATACACCGCACGTAGATGCACTGGGTGTGATCGCGGTGGGTGTTGGCGGTTTGGAAGCTGAAACCGTGATGCTCGGTCGCGCGTCGATGATGCGCCTGCCAGATATCATCGGCGTAGAGCTGAAAGGTAAACGCAAAGCTGGCATCACTGCGACTGACATCGTGCTGGCATTGACCGAGTTCTTGCGTAAAGAGCGCGTCGTCGGTGCATATATTGAATTCTTTGGTGAAGGTGCAGACAGTATGACTGTCGGTGACCGTGCAACCATCTCCAACATGACCCCAGAATACGGCGCAACTGCGGCGATGTTCTACATTGACCAGCAAACCATCGACTACTTACGCCTCACAGGCCGTGAAGAAGAACAGATTGCATTGGTTGAAAACTATGCACGATTGACAGGCCTCTGGGCTTCGGAAATGACCAAAGCCGTTTATCCACGCGTACTATCATTTGACTTGGCGACTGTGGGTCGTAACATGGCTGGACCATCGAATCCACACGCACGCGTTGCGACAGCTGACTTAGCAGCGAAAGGCATTGCTGGCAACCTTGCTGCTGCACGCGCACACGAAGCGGAAGGTTTGATGCCTGATGGCGCGGTCATCATCGCGGCAATTACCTCTTGTACCAACACGTCTAACCCACGTAACACCGTGGCGGCTGGTTTGGTCGCACGCAAAGCCCTTGAGTTAGGTCTGACCCGTAAACCGTGGGTCAAATCATCGTTTGCACCGGGCTCTAAAGCGGCGGCGCTTTACTTAGAAGAAGCTGGCGTATTGTCTGATTTGGAAAAACTTGGCTTTGGTATCGTCGCGTTTGCTTGCACGACTTGTAATGGCATGAGCGGCGCGCTTGATCCAGTCATTCAAAAAGAAATCATTGACCGTGATTTGTACGCGACTGCCGTTTTATCGGGTAACCGTAACTTTGACGGTCGTATTCATCCGTATGCAAAACAAGCTTTCTTAGCATCACCACCGTTGGTTGTAGCGTATGCGATTGCGGGTACGATTCGTTTTGACATTGAAAAAGACGTTTTGGGTCTGGACAAAAATGGCAATGAAATCCGCCTCAAAGACATCTGGCCATCGGATGAAGAAATTGATGCGCTTGTAGCGAAGAGCGTGAAGCCAGAACAGTTCCGTAAAGTCTACATTCCGATGTTTGATTTAGGAAAAATTGAAGAAGCCGCAAGCCCACTATACGACTGGCGTCCAATGTCGACTTATATCCGCCGTCCGCCGTATTGGGATACGACTGGTATGGGCGCGTTAGCGGCTAACCCACGTACGCTGACAGGGATGCGCGCGCTGGCTGTACTCCCAGACAACATTACCACTGACCATTTGTCGCCATCGAATGCGATTATGATGAACAGTGCTGCGGGTGAATATCTGCACAAAATGGGTCTGCCAGAAGAAGACTTCAACAGCTATGCCACGCACCGTGGTGATCATTTGACTGCAATGCGTGCGACTTTTGCGAATCCTAAGTTATTTAACGAAATGGTTCGCAATGAAGATGGAACCGTCAAACAAGGTTCGTATGCACGCGTTGAGCCAGAAGGCAAAGTCATGCGTATGTGGGAAGCGATGGAAACTTATATGGCGCGCAAACAGCCGTTGATCATTATTGCTGGTGCGGATTATGGTCAGGGTTCTAGCCGTGACTGGGCTGCGAAAGGTGTCCGTTTGGCGGGTGTTGAAGCGATTGCCGCTGAAGGCTTTGAGCGTATTCACCGTACCAATTTGATAGGTATGGGCGTATTGCCATTGCAGTTTAAAGAAGGTACTGACCGTAAAACTTTAGGTCTGGACGGTACTGAAGTTTATGATGTGATTGGTGATCGTAGTCAGGCACGTACAGATATGACGTTGGTGATTCATCGTGCTAACGGTGAAACTTTGCAAGTGCCTGTGACTTCGCGTTTGGATACTGCTGAAGAAGTATTGATCTATGAAGCAGGCGGTGTGTTGCAGCGTTTTGCGCAGGACTTTTTGGAAGGTGCTGTGGCTTAATTTCTAACAAGAAACTTACTTCAAAAACCCCCGTCGTATGATGGGGGTTTTTATTAATATTATGATACTGTCCATTTAAGGACAAATTGCTAATATTGTTCGTTCTAAAAGGAGCGTTTATGACCATTAGCGTTTATATAGATAGCTGTGCTTGGAACTATTTATATGAAAATAAAATGAATTTGGAGGTCGAGTTACCATCTGATAGTTTTACAATCTATATAACTAGAGAAGTAGAAATTGAGCTTGAGTCAATTCCAAGTGTTGGAAAAGATGGATCAGATAAGCGAGGATTGAAGGAGTACATCCTACACAACATTAACAGGCAGTCGGTACAAACAAGCTATGTATTTGGCTTCTTAACATTGGAGTCAGATGGCACTCCGTCACCAGTTCAGGTTTATGGTGGTTTTAATGTCGGTTCATGGCAGCCCCAAGAAGAGCGTGATTTTTATGCGCATCCTGAACTTACGCAACAGTTAAGACATGCAAAAAAAATCTAACTCTGGACTGGGTAAAAACGAAGCTGATGCATCACTTGCGGCCAAGTCTTTTAGCTCTATTGTACTAACAAATGAGAAGAAGAATAAAATGGGGCCGTTAAAGATTGCGGCTGACTTGAGTGGGCAAATTGTTTATTTAGAGAAGCAGGTTAAACCAAGCGGTTTAACGATTGGTCAATACATAAATGGACGATAATGGAAAAAGTTTATGGAGCATAAAGAAAAAATTCATGTAGATGAGGTTCGTGATCAAACATCTGAAAATGGTAACTGGGTTCCAAGACAAACAACTGCTTCCTTTATGCAAACAGAGTTATGTATTTATTTAAGCCAAATTGTGATGTTCTTTTTCGTTGCGGTTCTTACTTCCAATTTATTAAGTGATGGGAAGCAACTTATTGATTACATTAACTCAAAAATAAATGGCAATACTTTACATGAAATTATTGCAACGATGATTGCTATTGCAGTTACGTTAGGTATTGTTGCTGCTATCTCAAAGGCAGCTCCAGAATCATCGTTACTTGAGCGACTAGCTGATGAGGTGCTTGCAGAAGCACCAAGAACGGCTTATGTATTTGGAAGTAGTGTAGCGGGAATGTGTTTTGCCGTCGCATGTTTCATAGGTAGTCATCCAGAAACTAAAGGGCCCGCAGTTGGATTTTGGATTTTCTATGGTTCGTTGTATGCGATATTTGGTTTTTTGTATGGGTGTGGATTTGCATATGCTTTTAAGCATAAGGCTTTAATTAAAGCTGAATCTTTGAGAAATAACGACGTAACAAAAGCCAGCTCCGAACCATGCCCCTAAACGACCACTTCATCTACACCCCACCACAAGGACCGCTTCATATCATTTATGAAGACAATGATCTGCTAATCATTGATAAACCAGCTGGCTTACTATCTGTCATGGGGCGTTTGCCTGAACACCAAGACAGTGCTTACCTCCGCATCTTAGAAAAACACCCAACCGCCAAAGTCACCCATCGTTTAGACATGGCAACATCAGGCATTCTCATGTTTGCCAAACATCGCGATGCAGAAGTCGCAATCAGCAAAATGTTCCAAGCCAGAACCGTCAATAAACAATATATCGCCCTCGTACAAGGACATCTCGCTGATCAAGGCAGCATCGAAGCGCCACTCATCACAGACTGGCCGAATCGCCCGAAGCAAAAAGTCGATTTTGAAATCGGTAAACACGCCAAAACCCTCTACCAACACCTCGACTATGATGCTGGCGAAGACCAGAGCCGCATTTTGTTAGAACCAATCACTGGACGTTCACACCAGTTACGAGTACATCTGGCACACATTGGACATCCCATCACAGGGGACAAGTTGTATCACCCAGAACCGACTAGAAGTCCATTAAAACGCTTGGCATTACATGCCAGCTACCTGGCGTTTGAACATCCGATGCAGGGTGGATTTCTAGAGCTAACCTCACCAATCCCTTTTTAATAATTACATTGCCTTAGCTATAACAAAACACCGCCTCGGTTTATAATAACGCCATCTTTAAGCTCTCCTTTTGGTACTCCCATGGCACATGCCCCGCAAATTAAAATCCCTGCCACCTACATGCGTGGCGGCACCAGCAAAGGCGTATTCTTCCGTCTACAAGATTTACCTGAGGCAACTCAAGTACCGAGCGCAGCTCGCGACAAATTGTTTATGCGCGTGATTGGTAGTCCAGATCCTTATTCTGCGCACATCGACGGCATGGGTGGCGCGACGTCCAGTACCAGTAAGTGTGTGATTCTGTCCAAGAGTGCGCAGCCAGAGCATGATGTAGATTACCTGTATGGTCAGGTGGCGATTGATAAAGCCTTTGTAGACTGGAGCGGTAACTGCGGAAATTTGTCGACTGCCGCGGGTGCATTTGCAATTCATGCGGGTTTGGTTGATCCAGCGCGTATCCCAGAAAATGGCGTGTGTGTCGTGCGTATTTGGCAAGCCAACATCCACAAAACTATTATTGCCCATGTCCCTGTTACTAACGGTCAAGTCCAAGAAACGGGTGATTTCGAGCTGGACGGCGTAACCTTTCCAGCGGCGGAAATTGTACTCGAGTTTATGGATCCATCTGATGATGGCGATGCTGGTTCGATGTTCCCAACCGGCAATCTGATTGATGATCTAGAAGTACCGGGCATTGGCACCCTCAAAAGCACCATGATTATGGCAGGTATTCCAACCGTATTTGTCAATGCAGAAGACATTGGTTACACAGGCACTGAACTGCGTGAAGCCATCAACACCGACCCAGCGGCTTTGGCAAAATTTGAAGCCATTCGTGTGGCGGGTGCGCTACGCATGGGCTTGATCAAAGACCCTGCCGAGGCACTCACCCGTCAGCACACCCCGAAAATTGCCTTTGTATCCAAGCCTAAAGATTATGTGGCTTCTAGCGGTAAACAAATTAAAGCGGATGAAGTTGACCTACTCGTCCGTGCGCTCTCAATGGGTAAACTACACCATGCGATGATGGGTACGGCAGCGGTGGCGATTGGTACAGCAGCGGCAGTTTCAGGAACCTTGGTCAATCTCGCAGCTGGCGGTGGCGCTCGCACAGCAGTGCGTTTCGGTCATCCTTCGGGCACTTTGCGCGTTGGCGCTGAAGCAACTCAAGTCAACGGCGAATGGACAGTGACCAAAGCCATCATGAGCCGTAGTGCGCGTATATTGATGGAAGGTTGGGTTCGTATTCCTGCGGATACGTTTTAATTTGAATCGATTTGCAACTTGACCATCGAATAGCTCCATCAAAGCCCTGCTCCCAGAGTGGGGCTTTTTATTGATCCCACCTAATCCACTGCAACATGTTAAAATCACGCGCATTACCAATACATCCACACTTCATTCAAAAAGTCAGTATTTTATGATTCCAAAAACGAACCTCAATTGGTTTCCTGGCCACATGAACAAGGCCACCAATGAGATTAAAGAGCTTCTGCCAAATATTGATGTGATTATTGAAGTGCTAGATGCTCGTATTCCCTATAGCAGTCAAAATCCTGTCATTGCTGAATTTTCAGGAAAGATTCCACGCATTAAATTGCTCAATAAAGATGATCTTGCTGACCCAGAGATTACCAAACAATGGATGGCCTATTTCGATCAAGATCCAACGGTGAGAACTCTCGCGATAAACTCGAGCCAGCATCTGCGCGTGCAAGCACTGGTTGATCTCTGTCACCAACTCGTTCCGCGTACCGCAAGCCAAGTCAAAAGCATCAAAGCCATGATTGTTGGAGTGCCCAATGTCGGTAAATCGACTTTAATTAACACCATCAAAGGCCGAAAAATTACCGTCACGGGTAATGAACCCGCTGTCACCAAAGCCCAACAACGAATTAAACTCGATGAAGATATTGTGCTCTTCGACACCCCTGGGATTTTATGGCCTAAATTTCATAATCAAAACTCAGCCTATCGCCTAGCGGTGACTGGAGCCATTAAAAATACCGCCGTCACCTTCGACGATATCGCCTGCTACGCGATGGATTATTTAATTCAAGCCTATCCTGAACGTGTGAAAGAACGCTATGGTTTAGATGAACTCCCCGCAGATGCCATGGATTTCTTTGAAATAGTGGGTGTTAAAAAACGCTTTTTCTCCAGCGGGAAATGTGTGGATTATGTCCGCCTTGGTGAAATGGTCATTCATGATATTCGCAAGCCCTTGCTAGGCAGAATCAGCTTTGAAACACCCGAAATGGCTCAACTAGAAGAAGTTCTCGCGCAAGAAGCTAAACTAGAACGCGATGCTCGAAAAGAAGCGCATTTAGCAGGAAAGAAAAAACGCCGTCCCGCGACTCCTCCACCGAGCAAAAAATAGTGCTCGATGCATATTAAGAACATGCGCTATCTGTTTAAAAATGGGGCGTCTTTTCAACATCAAAGCCAAGGCTTTAATGACCTTCCTCATTTATCCAATATTGATTTTCGATGAAACTGCCTGCCACAAGTTTATTTTCGGTTAGAATGACTCTTATTAAGGGCTTTCCCCAATGAGCGCATTACCCAACTGCCCAAAATGCCAATCCGAATACACTTATGAAGATGGCGATATGTACATATGCCCAGAGTGCAGCCATGAATGGTCAAAAAATGCCGCCGCAACCACTGACAATATAGCCACTATCAAAGACTCGAACGGCAATCCGCTCCAAGATGGCGACACCATCACCGTCATCAAAGACCTCAAAGTTAAAGGTTCATCGCTCGTCGTCAAAGTTGGTACAAAAGTTAAAAATATTCGTTTGTTACCTGACGCTAGCGACGGTCACGACATCGACTGCAAAATTGACGGTATCGGCGCAATGAAACTAAAATCTGAGTTTTTAAAAAAAGCCTAACCTGCTCAAAAAATTTAGAATGAGAAACCTTTTTAGGGGAATTTTATACATGGACGTAGATCACAACACTACACCTGCAAACCAACTCCTGCGAG
>JASLFQ010000074.1 GCA_030150595.1 Aquirhabdus sp. | reverse complement strand
GACGAATCGTTTTAGAATCATCGATCACCATTACCTTCAACCCATCAAAATTCTCTTCCATTTTATTCATCTTCCTGATTGTACAAAATCATAAATTGATGTCTGTGAAATGAGCCCACACAAGCCCATACATTTTTCACGCATTATCTTAGCCTAGCATAAAACGTTCAGCGCGACTTAACCAGCATTTCAACCATTTTTATTTTCATTTTTATCGCACTAGATCACACAATATGTCAATTTAATCTTGTTTTCAATTAAAACTAACACTTGTAGATACGCTTTCACCATACTATTCTTAACGAACAGCATGCATAATTTTTTTATTACGTAAATGTTGCAACAGAATTCAGAATATCAGGATGAGAAGGCGGCACATGTTTACCAAACAAAAACAGGTCATAAATGCTAACTCCGCAGTGCGTATATTCAAGAACATCTCTTTAACAATGAAAATAAAGATGCGCTTGCCACATTGCTTATCAAATATCAGCCCGCAATCAACGGCATCTTCTCATCGTTGGTCAAAAGAAATGATAGTTGTTTGCTCAAGCATTTTAATCACTTCGTTAATAATACCCCCTGCGTATGCAGACAGCAATACACAAACTCGCTGGTATCGTTATTACGATAGCCGGGGGATTCCAAGTATCAGTAGCACCGTCAGTGAGCAGCACTTACAGCAAGGCTATGACGTACTCGACAGCCACATGCAACTAATTCGTCATTATCCACCATTCTCAGCAGACAAATACGCACAACAACAAACCATTCGCGAACAAGCTATTGCAAAGAAAATTAATGATCGTCATCTACAAGAAACCTACATCTCCTCAGACCATGCAATTACACAGCGTGATCGTGAACTTAGCGATATCGATGGACAAATTAAGCAAAGTACACAACAATCAGCACATCTATCTAAATCACTGAATGACAATATCACCCTAGCAGCAAGCTACGAGCGTCAAAACAAACCTATTCCAGCTCTGATCAAAGCTCAACTCAACAAAAATAAAGCACTACTCGCCCAATCAGATGCAAATATCGCAGCTCTCAAAACCAAACGTGAACAAACCAATAAACAATTTAACGATGCAATCACTGAGCTCAAAAGTGTAGAACAACAAGGCAATAAACCAAATACAACCAGTACGCCCTAATTCATAATTTACCGATTGATGTCATTGATATTAACCATCAAGTTTCTGATGACATCAAGCGCTAGCAAGCACCACATATTGCTCAGCTACGGTATAATTCTACCAAGATAAAATTCAATTTATTATTTACATCTATCAGGATATTTCTATGAATAGCGCCGCTTCAACCCCGCGTCATGTTCGTTTGCTCATTCTGGGTTCTGGTCCAGCAGGATATAGTGCAGCCGTGTACGCGGCACGCGCCAACCTTAAGCCTGTTCTCGTTGCAGGAATGCAAATTGGTGGTCAATTAACCACGACCGTTGAAGTCGACAACTGGCCAGGTGATGCGCATGGTTTAACGGGCCCTGCATTGATGGAGCGCATGCAAGAACATGCTGAACGTTATGGCACTGAAATCATTTATGACCACATCAATGAAGTCGATTTATCACAGCGTCCATTTCGCCTAAAAGGTGATATGGACGAATTTACCTGTGATGCGTTAATTATTGCGACAGGTGCGACAGCTCAATATTTAGGGTTAGATTCTGAACAAGCCTTTGCGGGTCGCGGTGTTAGCGCATGTGCGACATGTGACGGGTTCTTTTACAAAGAACAACCTGTGATGGTGGTTGGTGGCGGAAATACAGCTGTAGAAGAAGCGTTGTATTTATCAAATATCGCAAGTCACGTCACGCTCGTCCATCGCCGTGACAAAGTAAAGTCTGAGAAAATTCTCCAAGACTTGTTATTTGAACGCGAAAAAGAAGGCAAAATTTCTATTTTGTGGAATAACCAAGTTGATGAAATCTTGGGCGATGATGCTGGTGTTACAAATGTACGTTTAAAAAGCACAACCGATGGTTCAGCCAAAAACGTTGACGTTCAAGGCGTGTTTATCGCGATTGGTCACAAGCCTAATACGGCAATGTTTGAAGGACAACTCGAACTGCACAACGGCTATATCACCGTAAATAGTGGTACGAAGGGCAATGCAACCCAAACCAGCATTCCTGGCGTTTTTGCTGCTGGAGATGTCGCGGATCATATTTATCGCCAAGCGATCACCTCTGCGGGTTCAGGCTGTATGGCAGCATTGGATGCAGAGCGCTTCTTGGATGGCCTGTGATTCATGTTTAAATGCCATATCATTTTTACCGCCCACCTTGGATGAGTAAAACGATATGGCAACTCTCTCATCGCTTCCGCCATGTTATTGGCAATTTCCCGATCCAATCCAAGCCGACCCCGTAGGTGAAGGCTTGGTTGCAGTCGGCGCGGATCTGCTCCCAGCAACCATTTTGGCAGCGTACCAAAAAGGAATTTTCCCATGGTTCAGTGGTGATGATCCGATTTATTGGTGGAGTCCAGAACCTCGTTGCATTATTTTGCCAGAAACATTCAAACCCTCAAAAACACTCATTCGCAGCATTAAAAAAAACCAATATACGATCACCCTGAATCAAGACTTCACAGCAGTCATGCAAGCCTGCGCAGACGCACGCGCTCATGCAGAAGGCACATGGATTAGTAAAGATATTATTCAAGGTTATAGCGGTTTACACGCTGTCGGACTCGCGCACAGCATCGAAGTGTGGCAAAGAAATGATGACACCCAAGAAAAGTCTAAATTAGTTGGCGGTTTATATGGCGTACAACTTGGACGTGCGTTCTTTGGCGAATCGATGTTTAGCACACAAACTGATGTATCCAAGATGGCATTCATGTTCTTAATGCAACTGTGTGCAGCGTCGCATTTTCCTTTTGTGGACTGCCAACTCCCCAACTCTCACTTGATGAGCTTAGGTGCAATCACACAACCCCGTGTTGAATTCTTAGAAAAGTTAAAAGATGTGCTTGCCAAATCCGCACCAAACTGGAATTTGTTACAGAATCGTCAGTTCAACTGCGCTGAGCTGTTGACCAACTCACTTTTTTCGGGCTTGATTGAAGGGTAAGATGATTGTTGTTCAACCTTGACATTAGCGCTGATTAATCGAAGTGAGATCTCATGTCAAACATGAAGAATATTCGGTTCTATATTACACCGCCTCATCCCTGTAGTTATCTGGATGACCGTTCAGCACGCATGGTGTTTATTGATCCGATCCGCACACTTGATATCAGTACATTGTCCGAACTTTCACGACAAGGGTTTCGTCGCAGCGGTGATTTTATTTATAAACCCGAATGCCAACATTGTCGTCAATGTCTATCTTCCCGCATTCCAGCAACTCGATTTGAGCTCAACAGTAGCCAACGCCGCGTATTGAATCGTAACAAAGATCTGCGCATGGCCATCCGCCCGACCAGTCACGCAACCGATGTTCATTATCAACTTTACGCACGCTATATCGAAGAGCGTCATGCTGATGGTGACATGTATCCGCCTACCCGTGACCAGTTTGACAAGTTCTTAGTAACAGGTGGAGTCGATAGCTTCTTTCTAGAATTCTGGCTGCATGACCACCTGATGGTCGTTGCAACCTGCGACCCATTGGATGATGGTATCTCTGCGGTTTATACCTTCTACGATCCAGATGAGAGCAAACGAAGCCTAGGGACTTTCTCAATCCTGCAACAAATTGAATGGGCACGCACACATCATCTCGACTACGTCTATTTAGGCTATTGGGTTCCTCAAGCTGAGAAAATGCGCTACAAAGCCAACTTTCTGCCGCTAGAAGTATTGTTAGATGGACACTGGCAACGTTTGTCACGAGCCATGACGGAAGCAGAAACCGCGCATCTCATCAAAAGATTATCGCGCGACGAGAACATCCAAGATTACAAACGACTACGCTAAAGAAAAGAATAAGATCTATTAAACAAACGGATTCCCTCGCGTTAATGCCATCAATACTGCATCTTCTTTGCCACTGGCAAAAAGCGCACGATCCGCTGGATAATAGTTTTTTCGGACGCCCATTTGGTGAAAACCAACTTTTTCATAAAGTGAAATTGCTGGCATGTTACTGGCCCGCACCTCCAAAAAAATCATAACGCAACTCTCGCCCAGTAGCTCAATCGACTCTTCCAATAAAGCTAAACCACGTCCCTGCCCTTGATATTTGGGATCAATTGCCATGAGCAACAAATTTGCTTCATCCAAAACGGGTTGCAGAATGCAAAAACCAACGACTTTTTCCGCATCGAGCATTACAGTGCAGCGCTGACCAGCGGCCAAACTTTCCTGAAACTGACGCTCACTCCAAGGATGATATTCAACTTGTCGTTCTATCGCCGCAACCTGCGGAACATCACTCTCAAGCATAGGACGAACAGCATATTTCAACATCAAGAAAAACCAAAAAGAAGAACTCAGGTTTATTATACGTTGAAAAATAGGTTATTACGTTGCGCTGTGAAATTGAGCAGATTAAATCGCAAGAAACAAAAAGAGAGCACATTGGCTCTCTTTTTTAATCATTCACGACTTGAGAAAAAATTACAATCCCAGATTTTTCAAACGGTTTGCATGATCGCGATACAATGTTACTGGACTGACGGAAAATGGATCAACCAGACCAAGCACCTGATTAATCTCATCAAGATGGTTTTGATTATAGTTATCACGAATCACAGTGCCTAAGTGACTCGAACATTGAGGTACCAAACCATCACTTGCACCAGAAATCAACGTAGAAGTCAAAGCGAGTAATGGGTCTGCAACATTCGCGGGATTAGTCAGAATGCCCGTACCGCTCCATGAGAAATAAGTGACGCCATTTGAGGCTTTTTGAACACCTTGCCCACATGATGTGGTTGGCATACCCGCAGGGAATTGAGCATTGAATGCCGCTGTTCCCGAAGTACTCAATGAGGCCAAAGCAGCTACTGAATTCTGATCATACTCATGTCCAGAAGCAACACCAACCAACGTGAAGAAAGCATTGACGGCTGTACCAACTATCTCCATTGACAATGAACTGGCATTACTACCCAAAAGACTCTGGACAAAATCTGCAACTGGAGAACCCGCATTCACACCGCCAACAGTTGTCACTGAAGCGATTTGGCTAGGCATCACGCCTGCGACATAACGACTATCTTGAGCACCCTGACTATGCGCAATGATATTAACTTTCGCAGCACCGGTAATGGCCAAAATTTGCTGAACTTGGCTACGTAGTTGCTCGCCACGTACATACGAGGAATCAAATGATGCAACCTGTGTTTCGAACACATTTGCACCATTTGAAGTTAAATCTGAACCAATGCCGTAGAAATATTCGAGTCCCGCAATTGAGCTGAATCCAGCCATACCATGTGCAAGGACGATAGGATATTTAGTTTGAGCGTATGATGTCCACACAAAGGCACTACCAGCCGTTGTACAACCTGAGACACTACATTTTTGATAGGTTGCTGCAGTTGCAAAACCAGACACTAAAAGCCCAGCAGCAAACATCAGTGATGATAACTTCATTTTCATAAGTCTAATCCTTTAGCCAATTTATGGAGAATTTGAATCGTTCAAATTCCTACAAACCCACAACACGAACAATTATACACATTCATATTATCGCGCAATAAATATTCGACAAATGGTTAAACAATAAACACATCATTGAATTCATGAACAAAAATAAAAGCGACGAAACGAACTATTCGGGAGTAAAAGTTAGAAGAACCCTCAAAACTGAAAGTTCCTCAAGTTAAGACTTTATTAAGCACAAAAAAAGAGGCTAACTTAGCCTCCTTTTTTCATCAATCAGATTGGTTTATTAGCAGCTCTAAAATCCAAGACCCTTCAAACGGTTTGCTTGGTCACGATACTGTGTCACTGGACTCGCTGCAAAAATATACGTTAAGCCCAATACTTGATTCACCTCATCACCATGATTTTGATAATAATTATCACGAATCACTGTTCCCAAATGAGTAGAACATTGTGGCACCATGCCATCACTCGCACCCGGAATAATCAGAGAAGATACAGCAAACACAGCATCTAATGGATTAAGGGGATTGGTCACAACACCTGTACCGCCCCAAGAGAAGTAACTCACACCATTTGAAGCGTTCTGTACACCTTGTCCACATGTTGCAGTCGGTAAACCTGCTGGGAATTGAGCGTTAAATGTGACTGCCGTTGATGTCGTCAATTGATTGATTGCCGCCATGAAGTTCTGACTATAACCCTGTCCAGAAGCAACACCAACAAATGAGAAGAACGCATCGAGCAATGCTGACCCTGCAGCCGCAACTGCAGAACCCACCACAGGAATGCCAGCAGCTTTAGCAACAGCATCAGCCACAGGTGTACCAAAATTTACACCGCCAACTGACGTCACAGATGCAATTTGTTGAGGAATCACGCCAGCCACATAGCGACTATCCATCGCACCTTGACTATGACCAATCAAATTTACTTTTGATGCGCCAGTAATCGCCAGAATTTGTTGGACTTGACTACGTAACTGCTCACCGCGTACATACGACGAATCTAAAGAGGAAACCTGTGTATCAAATACATTCGCGCCATTTGAAGTTAAATCGGACGCAACACCATAAAAATAATCAACGCCAAGGATGGACGAGAAACCCATGATGCCGTGTGC
>JASLFQ010000059.1 GCA_030150595.1 Aquirhabdus sp. | reverse complement strand
AACTGCCCGATCGGCTTGTATATGCATATCTTGAGTACTCTTCAACATACTTTTCTCCTTCCTGAAGTAGAGCTATCCCTATGCGATTTTAAATATAACGTAAAGAATTGCGAATTAGAAGCGACAAGCTATTCTACTTTTACACTGTGACTATTAATTTGTAAAACAAAAAAGGATAGCCAAGCTATCCTTTTTATGACCCAATTCAGAGAATTACAGACCGAGATTTTTCAAACGGTTTGCTTGGTCACGATACTGGGTCACTGGACTGGCCGCAAAAATATAGGTTAAGCCCAATACCTGATTCACTTCATTACCATGATTTTGATAGTAATTATCACGAACCACTGTCCCCAAATGCGTTGAACATTGCGGCACCATACCGTCACTTGCACCAGGAATAATCAATGAAGACACAGCAAATACATAATCTAATGGATCAAGGAGATTGGTCATCACACCTGTACCACCCCAAGAGAAGTAACTCACGCCATTTGATGCCTTCTGTACACCTTGTCCACATTTTGCAGTAGGCAAACCTGCCGGGAACTGCGCGTTAAATGTGACCGCCGTTGATGTCGTCAATTGATTGATCGCTGCCATGAAGTTTTGGCTATAACCCTGACCCGATGCAACACCCACAAATGAAAAGACCGCATCAAGCAATGCTGACCCTGCAGCTGCAACGGTAGAACCGACGACAGGAATTCCAGCAGCTTTAGCAACAGCATCAGCCACAGGTGTCCCAAAATTGACACCACCCACTGACGTCACCGATGCAATTTGGGTCGGCATGATACCCGCCACATAGCGGCTATCCAGCGCACCTTGACTATGACCAATCAAATTTACTTTCGATGCGCCTGTAATCGCTAGAATTTGTTGAACTTGACTGCGTAGCTGCTCACCACGTACATAAGATGAATCCAGCGATGAAACTTGTGTATCAAATACTTTTGCGCCATTTGCAGTTAAATCGGATCCAATGCCATAAAAATAATCAACGCCAAGAATGGACGAAAAACCCATGATGCCATGAGCCAGCACGATCGGATATTTAGTCGCGGCATAAGTCGAAGTGACATTTACACCGCTACTCGCTCTACAGCCAGAAGTACTACAATAGTCATAAGTTGCGGTTGTTGCGAATGCTGCAGTGCTGGCAATGGTCAAACTGCTGGTTAATAGTAATGTGCCAAGAATAGCTTTCATTGGTAATCCCTTTTTAGTCCCTAATACGATTTATTCGTCCAACTGACTTTGCAATCACTGCAACTTATTGAACGACGACTCAAACGTCTCTTTATGGCGCTAGGATGCCGATTAAATTCGCATCTGTATTGATTAAATTATCATCGTCACTGAGAAATCACGCAAAAGTACAAAAAAAGTTCAATGAACAAAATATCAGATCATCTTTATGCGTTTGCAATCCGCTCGCAATACATAACCACAAGCCATTGACCTATGCTAGGATTGATTGGGTCGTCGCTGTAGACGCAATGACAAGTCATCCCTACCATGAACACATGAGTAAGCATGTCTTGTTTCAGGGAATGATGCGAAGGATGAAAAGATAGCCACGTGATCGATCAATCGCACAAGGATGTGCAGAAAAACAAATCAATCTTGCAGCCCACCGAAGGGACTGTCAGTACGTTATATGCGAGTTCACTACTGGACTACTTGCGTAGCATTCGTATTGATCCATCTATTCTATTTGAACCTGCAATCATTGCTGAATTACAAGAATCAGGGGGAACCATTTCGATTTCTCGCTGGCAAATGATGCTGGAACATACTGTGACCTATACAGGTGACATCGATTTACCCCTTAAAGTCTCAGAACAATTACAGGCTAAGCATTTCGGCATGTTGGGATTTCTCATTATGAGTTTCAAAACTGCACGAGATGTGATTGATGGCATGCTGCGCTTTGGACCGCTCATCGGCGATATTCACGACACCATCTTAGTGTTCAATGGCGACTATATTGAAGCGCATTGGATCCCTAAACTGGGGCCATCTACAAAGACTTTTATGCAACAATCCCTTGTCGGCTGGGTAGTGATGGCGCGTCAGATCACATCAATGCCTGATCTCATCTGTGATGCTCACTTTAGCTTTCCTAAACCTGACAATATTGAGAGTTATCAGCGAATCTTTGGTGGCAATATTTATTTTGATGCGCCGATCACCAAACTAGTCGGGCACCAATCCGTACTCGATTTACCCATTACACTGAGTGATCCCGCCACAAATAGCGTGCTGCTGACACACGTAGAGCAGAAGCTGCAATCGCTCAATCAACCTGATTTCTTGCAACAACTGCGGGAGTATCTGATTGCGCATCTCGCTAGCAATCAAGTCTCTATCACTGAGGTTGCCATCGCGTTTGACATCTCACCACGGACACTGCAAAACCGATTGACTGAGCGTGGTTATGGCTACCGCAATCTCCTGGAGCAGATACGACAAGAACAAGCGAAATACTATTTAAGTCAGACTGATTTGAGTTTAAACGAAATTGCCGATTTGCTGGGCTATTCGGAGCAAAGTCCGTTTCAGAATGCGTTTAGGCGTTGGACGGGTGAATCGCCAGGAAGTTTTCGTAAGAATGTGGGGAAGTGAGACCTCCTAATGAAAACGAAGTGCAAATTGCCGATGTGGAATTGCACTTACTCTATGCCGTCGCAACGCGCGCAAACTACTCTGAATGTGCATCATCATGTG
>JASLFQ010000023.1 GCA_030150595.1 Aquirhabdus sp. | reverse complement strand
TACCGTTTGTGATGCACCAAAATGATCAATAAAGAATTGTGGCAACATCGATACAACCGCAAGCTCAGATCCAAAACATGCCATATACGCAAGGTTCAGCACAGCAACTTGTTTGAACTGATAACGTGGTGGAACTGGTGCATTCGCAACAAACAAATGCTTATTCACTTGCCAAATTTTGTAATATTGATAAACCGTGAGTGCAGCAATTGCAAGGTATGCCAGAAGCGTTTCACTATCAGATAATAGCTTCAAACCTGCAGGCGATAAGCGCCATGCCATCAATGCTAAAACTAAATATAGAGGTGCAGTCATCAATATATAGAATAAAAAGTCGCCTTTAGTTGTGACCTCCAAACCACCCGCTTTCATTGGACGGAAATAGGTTGAACCTTCTGGTGTATCACGGACACCGCGGTAAAAGAAATAGCTATATACAATTGCAAGAACACCAGTCGTTGCAACAGCAGCGCGCCAACCATCAGCACCGCCGACTAAATTGAATGCAATAAAAGGCATCGTCATTGAAGCAATCGCGGCGCCAAAGTTACCCCAACCGCCATAAATCCCTTCCGCAATACCCACTTCTTGCGCTGGAAACCACTCTGCAATGAGGCGAATACCAACCACAAATCCAGCACCGACAAAACCCAGTAGAAAACGCAGGATCGCTAATTGCTGAAAATTTTGAGCGCAAGCAAAGAGCAAACACAGGACACCACCCAGCAGCAACACGCCAGTGTAAGACTTACGCGGTCCAATCTTATCGACAAGAACACCAATTAGAACGCGTGCAGGAATCGTTAGCGCCACATTAAGCATGAGCAGCGCTTTCACTTCTGGACCAGTCATGCTGAAGTAAGTTTTTAAAGCGGGCATCAAAGGCGCAGAAGCAAACCAAATTAAAAAGGTAATAAAGAATGCAATCCACGAATGATGAAGGATTCGAATACGCGGCACGCTAAAGTTAAACAAAGGAATACGATTAGCCAAGATAATTCTCCTTCAAATTAATTCAAATATATCGAAATAAATTCAATCCAAAGTAAATAAAAAACGTCCATACCGCTATTTACGGTATGGACGCCTTTGCCCACTCAAACTTAATTCATTCTAGATAAAACAAAATTCTATCAGTCATGTTCATCCGCCATTGGATGTTCCAGACTTATTCACATATTAATTAATGCATTTACCATGCCAACACTTACAACCTTATGTTACGAAGCAATCGATACTTGCTCGCCATCCACTTGAACTTTATATGTTTTTAAAAAAACGCTGCTATCTTCTAAACAGATGCCCGTTTTCAAATCAAAATGCTGTTTATAAATCGGCGACGCCACAACATCGTAGCCCTTGAGTGAACCTGTAATGCCGCGCGCAATCACATTGGCTTGACTGAATGGATCAAAATTTGAAACAGCATAAACGCTGCCATCTTTTAGGCGAAATAACGCAACTTGCTCACCATGAACCAGTGCAGGAACGCCCATGTTCGGGACAAGATCAGTTAGGGTGCAAATTTTCTCTAACATGATGATAATCTCCAATACGAATAAACATAAAAAGTTAAACTTAAAAAAGACTTCCTACCGTTCAAAATAGGAAGGTTCACACAAAAATGGCAAGCCCTAAAACGATGCAACTCGCCCGTTAAAGAGCAATTTCTATACCATCCCAACGACTTCGATGAGATCAATGCGTCCAGCTTTTTCATTGGGTGTTGCTGGGCGAATTTGTCCACGCTCTTGCACGAAAACAATGTTGTCATCAGCTTTGGTCGAGTTCACAAACGGTTGGAAACGTTTCAGAATCTCTGGATCATTAATCGCTGTTTTCCATTCGCATTGGAATGTATCGACAACATATTGCATTTGTTCTTCAAACTCTGCTGCAAGACCCAACGAATCATTGATCACAACGTCTTTGAGATATTCCAGACCACCTTCCATGTTGTCACGCCACACGCTGGTGCGTTGCAAACGATCGGCGGTGCGAACATAGAACATCAAGAAACGATCCACATATTTAATGAGCGTTTCACTGTCTAAATCTGAAGCTAACAGTTCTGCATGACGTGGTTTCATACCACCGTTACCACACACGTAGAGATTCCATCCTTTTTCAGTCGCAATCACGCCGACGTCCTTGCTTTGTGCTTCAGCGCATTCACGGGTGCAACCCGACACCGCAAACTTAATTTTGTGCGGTGAACGCAGTCCGCGATAGCGATTTTCCAGTTGAATCGCAAATCCAACGGAATCCAACATCCCATAACGGCACCATGTTGAACCGACACACGATTTCACTGTGCGTAATGATTTACCGTAGGCATGACCAGATTCAAAACCAGCATCAATCAGCTCTTTCCAAATAAGTGGCAATTGCTCCAAACGTGCACCAAAAAGATCCACACGTTGCCCGCCTGTTACTTTGGTGTACAGTTTGTATTTCTTCGCAACCATGCCTACCGCAATTAAACCTTCTGGTGTGACTTCACCACCAGGCATACGTGGCACAACTGAATAGGTACCGTCTTTTTGCAAGTTCGCCATATAGTAATCATTGGTATCTTGCAAACCTGCGAG
>JASLFQ010000021.1 GCA_030150595.1 Aquirhabdus sp. | reverse complement strand
CGTGGTCCTGGTGGATTTGTAGGTGGATATGGTGGTGGATGGTCGTCTGGAGGCGGGCATAAGTAATGCCTCCATCTACCTTTGATTGATGATTTAGTGCAATGCGCTAGGGCTTATTGCAATCTACGTTATCTTTTAATATTGCTTTGATTATCTAAGCGAATTGAAACGACTTAGATTAATTTCATTGAAGAAAAGAATTTTAATAGTTTATCCATTGTACCTGGTTCTTGTTTGTTTGGTTCTTGAGTCATTAAGACCCATGTCGCTTGATGGATGGTGCTGCCAGAAAGGTCGATAAAAGAAGAATCCGAAAATCTCTGAAATCCGTGTTCGTTAAAATAGTCATTTCTCGTTTTAAATACTTCGTCCGTCATTCCCCAATAAGAATAGAAATATTGCATATTTTTGAGGAAAGGTGAGAAGGTTGCTTTATAAACAATCTGGTGAGCTTGTACTTGTCCATAAACATGACTTGGAAAATATCGATCTTGACTCTTCTGATTGAGTAAGTCCATTAACTCCGAAGATTTTATCCATCCTGTGGTTTCGTCATAATTATTGGCATAGAGGGCAGGAGGGAGCATTAATAGAAGAATTAATAGCCAAACTTTTCTCATCATTGTTCTCGATCTTATTTCCATTCAATATCATATTTTTAATGATTGAGAATAGTGTATTTTTTGGACTGTCGCAAATATGCACTAGAAACCATTATGGTTGTGGTTTTTAGTAAAAGTAAGGTGCAATAAGCCCAAGCGCATTGCACCATATAGCAAATTAAGCCTTACGTTTTGCCCGATTACTAATCAAAGTACCCAAGCCTTCATCGGTAAAGACCTCAAGCAGTGCAGCGTGTGGCACACGCCCATCGATAATATGTGCGCTAATGACACCACCTTTGACAGCATCCAATGCACAACCGACTTTTGGAATCATGCCGCCGTAAATCACGCCAGTTTCGATCAGGTGATCTACGTCCTGTGTCGTGAGTCCAGTCAGCACATTCTTATCGGCATCCAAGACGCCTGGAATATTCGTGAGCAAAATAAGCTTTTCAGCTTTTAAGGCTTCAGCGACTTTACCAGCAACGAGATCAGCGTTGATATTATAAGTATTACCTTCTTCATCGACACCCAGTGGAGCGATGACAGGAATGAAATCACTCTGCATGAATAAATCAAGTACGTCAGTTTTAATACCAACAACTTCACCGACCAGACCCAGATCGATGTGCTGCATTTGACCAGCTGCATCTTTTTTGTCGAGGTACATTTTCTTGGCGCGGATCAAATTGCCATCTTTACCCGTCAAACCAATGGCGCGACCACCGTTTTGGTTAATGAGATTCACAATCGATTTGTTGACGCTGCCGCCCAACACCATTTCTACAACTTCCATCGTCGGCGCATCAGTGACACGCATACCATCGATGCGATCAGAAACACGACCCAGCTGTTTCAATAAGTTGTCCACTTGTGGGCCGCCACCATGTACGATCACTGGATTGATGCCAACGGTTTTCATTAACACAATATCACGTGCGAATGAACGCTCAAGCTCTGGATCAGTCATGGCATTGCCGCCGTATTTGACGACGAGAGTTTTGCCGGCGAAACGTTGAATATAAGGGAGTGCTTCGGTGAGGACTTTAGCAACATTCAGGGCTTGATCTTTGTTCAATGGCATGGTAGCTAACTCAATAGTAACTGGCTCAAATTGCAGTGTAAGAGTGACCTAAAATAGATCACTCTTCGTGACATTAGTCAGGCATTTTTGCTGCCAAACTGGGTTGATGTTTTTTCACCAAATCATGGAAGGTTTGGCGGATGTGATCGAGAGCAGCTGCATTTTCAGCTTCAAAACGCAGGGTGACAAATGCCCCCGTATTCGATGCGCGTATGATGCCAAATCCATCTTGAAAATCAAGTCTGACGCCGTCAATTGTTGTTAATGTTGCACCTACAATTTGTGTGGCATCAGCGGCAATATCTGCAAAGAAGTCTGTTGGTAAATCACCGTCAAGTGGCAGGTAGATATCAGCAGTACCCACACGGCTTGGCAGTGTGCGTAGAACTTCGTCGAGGCTTTGTCCACGATGACCTAGCCACTCCATCAGGCGTAATGCTGCGTATAGTCCATCATCAGATGCGTGACCACGACCGTCATTAAAGAAGTAGTGTCCAGAGAATTCACCACCAAACGCAACTTCGTTTTTATCAGACATCACTGCGTGACGAATGAAGGTATTCCCACTGCGACTCATGATTGGACGACCGCCATGTGCGGTAATCGTTTGCGAAACCATACGGCTGCACTTCACATCAAATACGATGTCCGCACCTGGTTTAGCTTCCAAAATCAGCATGGAGAACAAGGCAATGAGTTGATCAGAAGTCACTACCGTGCCATCTTTGGTCACTGCGACCATGCGATCACCATCACCATCAAAGGCAAAACCAATGTCTGCTTGGCTAATGACCATTTGCTGCGATAGCTCAGTCAAACGATTTGGCTCGCACGGGTCTGGATTGCCATGTGGATATGCGCCATTGGGTTTGATATCAAGGTCAACTACAGTACATCCTGCTGTTTCCATCGCCTGTTGTGCCAGTTCACCCATGACACCGTTCATACCATCAATGACGACATTCAATTCGTCACTTAAGATGACATCATTCAGCATTTCGTCTAAGTATTCAGCGGTGTAAGACAGTTTACGAAGTTTGCCATTTCCTTCTGTAAAGATACGATCTTTGGCGCGTTTATAAATTGCATCTATGTCATCTGGAAGAGGGGATTGTTGCTGCATGAGCCATTTGACGCCGTTATATTCGGCTGGATTATGGCTGGCAGTAATCATGATCCCATTACCTTGATGCTGTCTTGCCGCGTAGTGCATGATTGGTGTAGGAACCATACCGATATCGATAACTTGTAATCCACACCCAACTAGACCGTTACGCATGATTTCTGCGTATTGCTCACTGGTTGTGCGTGCATCAAATCCAACAACAACCTCAATCTGTCCGCGTGCACGTAATTCACTACCCAGTGCACTTGCAATCGGTTTCATCCATTCGGCAGTCAGATCAGTGACTTTCCCGCGAATATCATAGGCTCTAAAGATGTGCTTTGGTAAGCCTTTGTCAAGATAGAACTCGACTTCTGGCAATAATGCTCCGCTACCTAAAGTAAACTCCATGAGATTATCTTTTGGTGGTTGAGGCGCTGCTGCTGGTGTTGCTAATGCATCGTCGAGATAGGAGAGGTCATCTAATTCTGGTGCTGGAGTGACTTCTTTTGCGGGTGTAGCTTCAACCGCCGCTGGCTGAGGTGCTGGCTCAGGAATACGCTCTGGTTTGGGTGTTTCTGGCACGGCGATGGGAGTCGGGATAGGTGCGACTTTAGGCTGGGATGATGGTGCTAATTCAAGCGCAACAGCATCCAAGTGTGCCAGCTGATCATCGTGTGAAACTTGAATTGGCGCATTGATAACACGCTGTGGCTTGATAAAGAACCAGATTAATATCGACAGCAAACTACCGAGGAATGTGAGTAAGCCTGCGAGAAGTGGCATATTCGTTAAAGGATTGAGTGAACTTGAATCTACCTTTCCAATACTGAGCTGCCAGCCTATCGCTTTGAGTGGCACATCAGCTAATGGGCTATTCGGGTCACTATTGAGTTTTAGCGCATCTAGAGCTTGTCCATTACCAATTTTTTGGCTGAGATTCAATTGGATATTGGATGGTGTAATCTTTTTCAAATCATCGGCCAACGTAGAAAATGGTCGCTCACTGATCAAATAACCACCCGCTGGCATTGGTACTGCAGTGGTGATCAGTGGGTGGTTACCGACATTAGTAATTTCTGCACCTGTCTTTTCGGCATGCGTACGATTCAATAAGTCTTGATCGGTAAAAGTGAGCGTCGGCGGAACAACACCATCTGCACCAATGATGGCTTTTACGCGACCATCTGATTTCAATGTCGGCTGTTGAGCGAGCAAATCACTTTCGGATTCCCAAGTTGCAATTTGCCGATCAATCAAGATTGCTGCATTTTGACCAAACTCAGTCACGACTTGAGTTTCTTGCTGTTCAACAAGATGTTGAATGAGCGCGAAGCTACATATGCCAGCAGCCGCAGCTAATGCGATGTTTAGCGTCAAGGGTTTAAAACGTGGGTCGACTTTTTTTGCTAATAATTTAGCCGAAGTATTATTTGATTTTTCTGATTTTTTAGCAGATTTCTTCATTGAAATTACGTCCGTTTATCTCTTTTAGATCACGCCATGCCTAAAAAGCCTCGTCATGCGGCTCACTCACGTATGGTTTGGCAATATCGTTATTGCCGGCCCGTATGGCCAAATCCACCTGCACCCCGTCCACTCTCGACAAATTCTTCAACAATGTCAAATGAAGTTTGCATAATGGGTACAAGCACATATTGCGCCATACGCTCGCCAGGTTCAAGTGTAAAAGCCGTTGTTCCACGATTCCACACAGAGACCATCAACTCACCTTGATAATCAGAATCAATGAGACCGACCAAGTTTCCTAAGACGATACCATGCTTATGACCGAGACCTGAACGTGGCAAAATCAATCCTGCATATCCAGTGTCTTCAATATGAATTGCCATGCCAGTTTTCACTAATGCCGTATCGTTAGGTTGCAACACGATGGCTTCATCTAAACAAGCACGTAAATCAATCCCAGCCGAGCCATGGGTTGCATGTGCTGGTAGAGGCCAAGTTGTTCCTATGCGTGAGTCAAGAATTTTTACTTGCAGCTTCTTCATAATATTCCCTTAAGGTGGATTTGAGTATTAAAGCCTAAAATTAAAAAAACTGTAGTGTGAATCTGTATGTTAAGTCACACTATTTCATCAATGCTTTCAGATTTGCTAAATAAGCCGCCGCTTGTGCCTTTGGATCGACATTAGAAATCTTATTTTTCTTTTTGCCTGACCACTCAATTTCTTCTGCAGGCAGTTCATCTAAGAAGCGACTCGGAGTGGTCTGACGTAGATTGCCACCCATTTTACGTTGTTCAGCGAGCGTGAGCGTTAGTCCTTGTCTAGCACGAGTAATGCCAACATACATTAAGCGCCGTTCTTCTTCGACCGTTTCGGCGACAATTGAGTTCTTATGGGGTAATAATTCCTCTTCCAAACCCATGATATAGACGTAAGGAAACTCTAGGCCTTTTGCCGCATGCAAAGTCATGAGATTCACCTTGTCGGTATCTTGCTCTTCTTGCTGTTGATCGAGGAGGTCAAGCAGAACCAGTTTGCGAATGACACTTTCAATATTTTTTTCATCTACATCTTCGGCGCGATTAATCAAACTTTGAATACTGGCGAACAACACCTCTAAGTTATCCAGTTTATTTTTTTCCGCCTGCGGCGTTGGTGCTTGTTCTTTAATATAGTCGATATAACCTGTTTCGTTAATCATTTGGCGGACTAAGGGCACAGGATTATCGTCGTCATGTAAGTCGCGCGTATATTGTTCAATAAACTGCGCAAATTCATGTAAATGCATAACAGCTTTTTTTTGGCTCATCGTCATACCGAGACGTAGGTCTCCCGCCGCCATGAGCAGTGACATGCTGTATTCTTGGGCAAATAAGCCGAGTTTCTCGAGTGTTGCTGGCCCAATCTCACGCTTTGGCGTATTGATAATACGCAGAAATGCACTGTCGTCATCTGGGTTAATAATGAGACGCAAATAGCTCATCACATCTTTAATTTCTGCACGGGCAAAGAACGATGTGCCGCCTGAAACTTTATAAGGAATTTGCAATTGACGTAGATGGGTTTCAAGGACACGTGCTTGAAAGTTACCGCGATACAGCACTGCGTAGTCTTGCCATGTCTTACCATTCATCAACTTGTGGGTCATGATGTCGGTGACAATACGTTCTGCTTCATCATCATCATTGCGACAATTTAGGACGCGAATCACGTCACCATGAGCTTTGTCGCACCACAAGGCTTTTTGGAACAAATGCGGATTGTTTTCAATGACCGAGTTTGCGGCCTTGAGAATTCGACTGGTCGAACGATAATTTTGTTCCAGCTTGATGACTTTAAGCTGAGTAAAGTCTTCGGCAAGCAATGCCATATTTTCAGGCTTTGCACCGCGCCATGCATAGATCGATTGGTCATCATCACCCACGGCGGTAAAACGTGCTTGAACGCCAACTAGCAGTTTGACCAACATATATTGGGCGGTGTTGGTATCTTGATATTCGTCAACCAGTAAATAACTGACGCGGTTCTGCCATTTATCGCGCACTTCCGCATTGTCTTGGAGTAAGCGTGTCGGCAGTGCAATTAGATCGTCAAAATCAACCGCATTGTAGGCGCGAATATTTCGTTCATACAGTTCGTATAAATGAGCTAGTTGCAGATCTTCATTGTCCTTTGCCGTGCTAATGGCTTGCGCAGGCACCATCAGGTCATTTTTCCAATCGGAAATACGGCGCATGGCTTTCGCAATTAATTCTTTGCTATCTGCACCAGAAAGATTGTCGCGCTGCATTAAGTCCATTAGTAGACGTTTGCAGTCATCACCGTCGAGAATCGAAAAGTTATTTTTTAGTGGGGTGTGTTTCAGTTCAATGCGTAATAAGTTCAGACCAAAATTATGGAAGGTTGAAACCGTAATTCCCTTCATCTTTTCGCTAGGTAAGAGTTTACTCA
>JASLFQ010000289.1 GCA_030150595.1 Aquirhabdus sp. | reverse complement strand
AAAACCACTCCCTCCAAAAGCACCTAAACCAAAACCAATGCCAGAGAACATACTGTGAGGCTCTTCAACACCGTTTCGCAGATAAGTATCAATACGCGCATATTCCGCATGCAACGCATCGCAATCCAACGATTGATAGTCTGTTATTGGCACATATGACGGTTGAACAGGAGTCGTCGCACAACCAATCAAGTTCAAGACAGCAACGCCCATTGCAACTGCAATAAGCGACTGAGAGCATTTATTCATTTTTACTCTCTCCACTGCTTCAAGAATACTGTTTCGAGAATACTGCTTAAAGAATGATGTGTTACGCCAACAACATCTCGTCATATAACTGATTAAATGCCTGAGTCAATTTATGATCAGGCGCATGATGAATCAGCGGTTTGTTTTCTTGATGTGATTCTTTCATGATGACCGAGCTCGGCAACATACTTGAAAACACAGGTAGGCCTTGATCTCGCAAATCCTTCACCATTTGCTGAGGCAAGGTAGCACGACCTTGGAATTGATTAACCACAATTCCCTCTACGGCAAGACTGGCGTTATGATCGTTCTGCGACTCCATCACATTATCCAACAATGTCATAAGCGCTCGTGTTGAAAACACATCACAATCAAACGGAATGACCACACGCTCTACCGCAATCAGTGCTGACAGCGTAAAAAAGTTAAACGCTGGCGGAGTGTCAATGAACACCTCATCAAACTGACCATCAAGCACACGTAGCGCATCGCGTAACTTAAAAATCTTATGTTTACTTTGTAGCGCATGCTCCATCGCACCCAATTCTGGGCTCGCAGGAATCACCAGCAGACGTTCAAAATCAGTTGGATGAATAAATGCATCCAAACCCTTTTCTTTTTGTTTGAGCAAACCACCTAACCCACCCATCAAGCCTTTATTCGGCGTGGCAGCAAGTACCTCTTCAAAGAAGTTACCGATATTCGGCTCAAGGATCGGATTATGCTGACCATGAGTGGCCTTTTCACCCAACAAATATTGACTGGAATTACACTGAGGATCGAGATCAATCACCAACGTACGCTTACCGCGCGCCGCTGCAATCGCCGCCAAGTTCACCGTAATGCTCGACTTCCCTACTCCGCCTTTCTGATTGAAAACCACCCGACGCATCGCATAACCCTCTTAAATCCATTTCAAACGGTGAGATAAATAAACTACATCTAAACAATATTAATTCGATGGCCCTAAAGTCGTGCTTGCACTGCCTGCAACTGGCTGATTGACACCACCAGCCAACACATATCCCCAAGGCTTTGCAACAACCAAAACCAAAATCAGAGCATAGCAAATCGCAGCACCCAGCAAACCGATATTTTGTGCTTGCTTTGACCCTTTACCACGAAAACTAAAAATAGAAAAAATAATTGCACATACAAATAGCAAAATCTTTGCCAATAACCAATAAGGATAGACCCCAGGCAATCGCACCAATAAATACACTCCCGCGAGAATCACGATCGTCCAGCAAATGTGCATCGAAATCTTTAAGACTTTAGGTAATCCAATAATTCGAGGGACATCAGAGGTACGCAGTGTTTGCTCAGCCCGACGACGATTTAGGAGCATAATAGCCTGTGCATAAAACAAAACAATGACCAACACGCCAGCTGTCATATGAATCATCTTTATCAGCATACTTAGCTCCTACATATCACGAGATTGGCGAATAGGATTTAGATACAAACGTCTGTTTTTCAGATGCTAAAAAGACACTCAAAAACGTTATTATTATTGATCCAATTCATCATTGATGCGCACACTGCGGACTATCAACAGACTGTCCTTGCCACTCATCAGGCGTATAGGCATGGATAGCCAACGCATGAATTTTTGGCGCTGCCAATAAATCACCCACTGCAGCATACACTTTTTGATGCCGCTGTACTGACCGTAACCCTGTAAATACTTCACTCACGATCACGACTTTGAAATGACTTTCCTTACCCTCAAAATAGCCACCATGACCATGTGACTCATTGGCAATCTCAAGCACCGTAGGTGATAACGTCTCAAGCTTGTCGTGAAGCTGTTGTTTCAAGGATTGTGAAGACTGTAATTTAGTTTCGACCATGATGAATCTCCCAGCAATTAATCAGTATTATGGTAACCCAACAAAGTGCGAAAGACATTTTCTTAACTAAACATGACTCAAGCCTTCGGCTTAATTGGTGGATTAAGGCTAGAAACCGTAGGTTTTGCCCAAAACTCCTCAAAGTCCGTCCTCAGCTTCGTATATCGATTCAACTTCCTCATCTCTTCTGAGATTAAGTCTAAATACACTTGCTTCAGGTCTTTCGTCGTGCTTTTTTCAGCAAGATCCACGTACTCTTTGACTCTTTTTTCTTGAAAGTTTCGACAGTCTCGAATCGCCTCAAGAATCAACAAGCCATGAATTTCCACAAAATCTAACCGTCTTTTTTCGGGAGTACGTGCATCTAATGCATTCATTTTGATTTTCCTTGATTCTTAAAAAAATCCCACCACAAATGTAACTCACCAGAAACCCAAAAACACATGCTGTATAATGTCTTTACTACTTCCAACATAAACCCATCAACAGAATCAGTTTACAACTAAATTTTGTACAAGCAATCTTTTTTAACCACGATTTGAAGTCATTTTCTACCCGTTCAAACCACTCACTTAGGGTGTGGCGAACTATTGGGATTAAGTACAAACCATTGTTTACTTATGCGTAAAAAGTAGTAAGTAAAAAAATCGTAATATTCAGACCTATGTTATATCTCTAAATATTACTTGGTTTCCAAAATTTTTCTCTAATATTGACGTTAGGTTCACGTCCAAAAGGGTTGGGTTTACTACTATAGATATCATCAATGATTTCATGTTCACGACTGGTAAAAATAGAGATAAAACCTTCAGCAGAATCCAGAGGTTGCATTGCAGCAAAACCTTCTTCCATAAATTCATATGCAGGCTCTAAACCATTTCGCATCGCAGTGCCTTTAGCTAGTTTAAAAGCACCTATCACTAAAGGTGAACGAATATATTTATCAAGATTTCGTCCGAGTTTATCCAACAATACCAAATGGCGATGACGCTTCTCAGCTTGATTTGCTTGATGATAAAGCTTGATAAAACCTGCATCATTTATATCATCTCGCTCATGGAAGAACATATCCTCTCCCATCAGTTGTGCGAGCTGTTGATC
>JASLFQ010000270.1 GCA_030150595.1 Aquirhabdus sp. | reverse complement strand
CAGCTTGGATACCGCACGACGCATATGAACTATCCCTGATTTTTTAAATCGATGTATACAATGGATTTGTTGGCAGACTCGCTTCTGATCCAACTAGTCCGTACTTGATTGTTTACCTGATGAATGTTTACCACTCACTCGCTGCAACCCTAACAACGATTCAGTTAAATAATGATCCAACTGTAGTTGCTTCTGCTTGAGTGACAATCGAATCTGCGCCAATAATGCTTTATGATCTTGCTCTGCTGACTTCTGGAAATCAGATTTGACCTTATCGAGCAGCTCTCGTACCGCTTTAATATCCGTCTGCGCCTCCCGATCCGGCGTTTTGGCCGCTTCAATTTCTGCTAACTCTTTTTCATAGGTAACCAGCTTACTTTGCAACAATTCGGTTTGCTGTACTTGCTGCACGATGGACAGAATCTCACTTCGCTCCAATAACTGAGCCCACAATCCTGCTTGTGCCGTCTCAGGAATTTTTGGAAGACCTAACAAAATCGGATCTGAGGCTTCAACAGGAAAAGTCTTAAGAATATCGATATGCTCAATTTCTTTATCAAATTGAACCATTTCAGATAACTCTGCTTTATAGACCCCAATTGCAGCACGATAACGATCTATAGCATTTGGATCTTGCTGATCTTCCAACGCACTAGCCGACAAAAGCCAACCCTCTTGCACGAGTGGATCCGCAGGATTTCGTTTAATCAGTTCATTGGAAAAGTTAAAACTACGACCATAATCTTTCAGTCGATAATAGATATGTGCACTGGTCAACAGCGCTTGATTACTATACGGACTATCCAACTGGACATTACGAAGCGCAGTTTTGGCGAGCTCTGGCTCGTCACGCAATAAACGTAAATACGCCAATGACAATGCAATCTTATCGTTAAGGTTTGAGACTTCACGTGGCGTAATACTGTCATCCTTCACATCGCCGCCCGTGAGCGCACTTTTTGTGAACGTCGATGAGTTCCCAAGCTCATGGTTTTCAATCAAACTCGGCATATGTGCCTTGTTGTAGCTAAAACTGCTTGACCAACCATTTTGTTCAATGTTGGGATCGTAACCAAGGTATTTATCTTTTTCGATGGGCTTAGTTTGACTACCAAGGCTCGACTCTGAAGGCTTAATAATGGGCATCAAAGGCGGCATTTTATCTTTCATTAAGTCTTCTAAAATGCGCACCGCAAACAGCTCATGTTCTTTCTGAACCTGAATCTCTTGAGCGGTATAAGATTGCCCCTCATCCAGATGTTTCTTCTCAAGCAAAGACAACGCCAAATTGTAGCGCGCTAACTTACGATAATAACGCACAGGCGTTTGAAAGCTTTGTAAAGCCTCAACAGCATCATCAGGGTGATCCGTACGTGCCAGAAGGTTCGTGACCATGATCATCCGTTCACTTTCTTGCGTAGGCGTCAGTAATGCAGGCGGATCACGCAAGAAATTCAAAGCCAGTGAATCTTGACCTGTTTTATAGAGTAGCTTGCCATAACTGAGCCATGGATCATTGCGATTACTAGCTGTCACATCGCTATTACCTGCACGTGTCAGTGCAGCATCTGCTTCTCGTGGTAATCCATAACGGGTATATAAGTCGCTGAGCAAAATATTACCCGTACCCGCAGCATTAAATGCTAACTGGCGATTGGCTAGCAAGGTCGTCAAAGCATCGTAGGGTTTATTTTGGTAATACGCATACATCACTTGAGCAAAGCCAGGCTCACGCGCATCACGACGCAATTCAAGTGGCGTTGCATAAGCCACATTCATTAACATTGCCACGGATATCGCCATAGCACCAAAACTTTTCCATGATGGCAACATCACTGTACTCACTGACTGACTTTTATATTCAGTTTTAATTTTTTTAGTAGTCACTTGTTGGGGTAGTTGTTTCATCGTATGAGTTGGACGATTCAAATTAGTCATGATGTGATTAGTCATGCTGACTCCATTCGACCAATTTCAATGGCGACTCTCCAAGTCCAGGATGTTCAAGCAGTTGAACGCCCAAAATATCTTTTGCGACAGTTTTTGTGAATTTGATTTGTTGTGTGATTTTGGCACGATCATTTTGCAGTACAGTGACATCCAATACATGCGAGCCAACACTTAAATTGGCATCCATCACTGTATCCATACCGCCTTTTAGCAAAGCATTCAGCGCACCTTCATCGTACTGTCTGGTCGGCAATGGACGACCATCCAAGCTGATTTCAAGGGTATTAACGCTCAGCTTACCTAAAGGCGTGATACCAAATAACAGCACAGTTCTGTCAGGCTGCAGAATACGCTGCTTGAGATGCGCTAAATCGCGATCAAGCTGAAGAACGTCAGATCGGGCATCTTCAAGATTACTAGGCGCTGGAATCGAATCATCTGCATATACAGGATTACACAAAGCATGTAATACAACTGCAATAGCGATCAAGGCTCCATGCCAATGTAAACCTGAATAAGCCAAACTTGAACGCGCTACTTTAAAAAATCCTTGAGAGGAGCGGTGCTGGAGAGGCTGAATCATGTCATCTACAAATTTATTATTCCTAACGTGAATTAGGGCACAAAATTGAGGGATAAGTCAAAGCCCAAAAGACACATTTTTTTCATTTAAAGGTCATAGTTTTTAAAAAAATGGAGCTTATGCTCTAAAAATTACATAAAAGTTTCTGTCGACCAGAAATTCCACTACAACTCCGACCACATACGCAGCAGATTATGATAGCAACCCACCAATCTTGTACGCGCCATCTCATCAGCTTGCGTCGCATTCAACTGTTGAACGGCATTATCCATGTCGAATAATAAAGTACGCTGCGCATCATCACGCACCATGCTCTGAATCCAAAAGAAACTGGCGAGACGCGTACCCCGAGTGACCGCAGTGACTTGATGCAAGCTAGTCGCTGGGTAAATCACCATATCTCCAGCGGGTAGTTTCACAGACTGAACACCATAAGCATCCTCAATCTGTAACTCACCACCATCATAACTTTCAATATCCGCAAGAAAGAGCGTAGCCGAAATATCAGTGCGCATTTTTTGCCCATGATGCGGCGATATGCGAATCGCACCATCGACATGACTGCCGAACTGCATTCCACCCTGATAACGATTAAACATAGGCGGATAAACATGTCGCGGCAGCGTTGCGCTGATAAAAGTTGGATTACGTTCCAAGGCTGTCAGAATGAGATCTCCCAATTCACGGGAGATCTCAGTCTGTTCATTGATTTGCTGATTATTTTTGACTGGCGCGCCTTGATATCCTGCAGTAACGCGCCCATCCACCCACGCCTCTCCTGCTTCATCCAACCGCTGACGAATGACTAGAACCTGTTCAGACGTCAATACTTTAGGAATGTGTAGCAGCATACTCTTTACTCACGTATCAACTTACTTGAAGTGGTAGGTGCCTGTCAGCAGTAATGTACGGCCAATGCCAGGCACGGAACGACCGCCATCAGACTGAATCAAAGCATCATAATAACGTTTGTTCGTGATATTCAACAGATTTGCACGAAGTTCATATTTCGGCTCATGATACGCCACCGTCGCATCCCAACGCGTGTAGGAAGGCACAGATACTTTATCAATATTACCCTGCGGCAAAGTGGCACTTATACCCGTATTTGCGACAAAGCGATTTGACATAAAGAATGGACCACCACCAACTTCCCAATTATGGGTCACATTATACGTTGTCCAAATATTAAACGTATTCTTCGGCGTATTGGCTGGCGTACTACCATTCGTACCATCAGTTGTATTCACAACACGCGGAATCAAATGCATAAAGCCACTGCTGATCTGCAGATTGTCAGCAACATGACCTGCAGCACTCAAGGTATAACCTTTAATCAGCCAGTTACCTGCTGGGGAGTACGTATTCGTTCCAGGATCAAGACTGTAGACATTATTTTGCAATTCGTTAAATGCGGCGCCACTCAAGGACAACTTATCATTCAATAGATCCCACTTGCTACCAACTTCATAAGAACGAGTATTGGTCGGTGGTAGTGATTGCTGACCACTTGTAAATGTCATTTGCTCTAATAGCGGATCAAATGATGTGCCATACGACGCATAGTAGGATTGATCTTCGTTAGGCTGATAAATCAAACCCGCACGGCGACTTGTAAAGCTACTGTTCTGCTTAGTCTGCCCTACTGGCACACTGATCGAATTATTAATTTCTGCATTAAAACGATCATGGCGCAAACCGGCAACGAGCTTCAACTGATCCGTCAATGTCATCGTGTCATTAAAATAAGCCCCAAACGAATTAGCGCTAGATTGTGCTAAGTTTCCTGAAGTGCCAGTAATCGCAGGTAATGTCGCTGTGTTCGGATTCTCTAAAGAAACCCAGCCCACATAGCCCGCTGGCATCCCATTACCCGTGCGACTCAGCGACTGATTCCGATAGGTATCACGACCTACTTCCACACCTGTGATCAATTCGTGTTTGATAAAACCCGTACTAAACTTACTGATCAAATCAGTCTGATTATCAATGCTCGTGTCGGTAATGTTACGATCATGGCTCTGTAACTCCACCCAAAGTTGGCTTGGGTTGTAATTACCGAAAGCTGGCGTCGGCAATGCAGTAATCACGCCACCAGTCTTAACGCCAAGCGCATGAGGTGCCGTTTCAATCGCATCCGTCGTATAACGGTTCACTTGAGTTTGGTTACGCAATTCAAAGATGTCATTAAACGTATGTTTGATGACACCATTCAGCATCGCGATGTCTTGATCGGTATGATCCGTTGAAAGACCATATGATGTCGTCGTTGAAGCAGTAATCGGACGACCATTGAGCGACTGCACACCATAATCAGGCATATCATTATTATGCTGCAACAATGCTGAAACGGTAATTTCTGTCGGTTCGCCAATCCCGAAGCGGAAGGTTGGTGCAAAACCAAAATCCTTATTTGACAAACCATCACGTGTGGTTTGTAAATCTTGCGCAAACACATTCAAACGCAGCGCAGAATCATCAGAGAGCTTGGTATTGGTATCCAATGAAGTTCGCGCACGACCATCAGTACCCACAGTCGCAGAAGCATCTGTGAAATCCTTTAATTGAGCTTGTTTGGTGACCTGATTAATCACGCCGCCTGTTGAGCCGCGTCCAAAAAGCATGGATGATGGACCTTGTAATACTTCCACCTGATCCAGATCAAACACATCACGGTAATACTGACCACGATCACGGAAACCATCAATGTAAATATCAGTACGTGCGGTAAAACCACGCAAGTTAATATTATTACCAATCTGCCCGCCTTCAGCGCCGCCAATGGTGATGCCCGGGACATTACGTAACGCATCAGCAAGTGAAGTTGCACCTTGTGCTTGCATCAAACTTTTATTCACGACATTCACAGTCTGTGGAATATCGCGTAGCTCTTGTGATGTTTTTGCACCAACGGTCGAATAGGTAGGCTTGTAATTACTTGTTTTGGTCGTTGCTTGCACGGTAATTGTTGGCAGAGTCTGATCATCTGTCGCATAAGCAAAGGGTACAGCTGCACAGGTTCCCGCGATGAGTGCAGTTAAGCGTTTGAGTTTAAATGACATCAAAATTTTTCCTTATAACGAACAATAGCGATATATATGAAGAACGTACCACGTTGACATGCAGCGTATGAATCCAAGACCTATCCTGCAACGAAAGTCAAAAAAATCAGAACACTTAAATTTCGCACTCAGATTAAAAGTTATACAATCTGAAATAAAATAGTAACAAAGCATTTGCTAAAGATAACAGGAATAATTCTCATTTGCAATATGAGAACAATTATTGAATATTTTTTTTAAGAAATCTTAATTAAATTCGGACATATCGACTGACTCAAATTCAATCTACTTTTTATTACAACAAAATATGTGTACTGGGCATATCACTTTTTCACAATTCCTTCACGATTATGAAACAAAGCCTCACTAGACTCTAAGTCGCTCCTAAGTTGCTCCGTCAACTTCATAACCAATCACGATGATGAGAAAAAATCATGCCCAGACTCTTCAAGCACAAATCGTTGATGCTTGCCCTCACAGGCGCAGCCATCTTCGCACTCAGCGGATGCGGTAGCTCAGATAATTCAAGTTCAACCACAACCACACCAATCAAACATTTAGTTGTTATTTTCCAAGAAAACGTTTCTTTTGATCACTACTTCGGAACTTATCCAAACGCGAAAAACACGCCTGGTGAACAACAGTTTACGGCACTCCCAGGTACACCTTCAGTCAATGGCTTAAGCACTGTCCTACTTAACTCAAATCCAAACAGCACCAACACTGCTAATGGTACTGGTGCAAGCAACCCATTCCGCCTTGACATCACACAAGCGGCAACCTCTGACCAGAACCATGCTTATCCAGCAGAACAACAAGCATTCGACAGTCTGTTGATGGATTTGTTCCCGAAATATACGGGTACAGCTTCAGCAGGTGGCGCTGGGGCGTTTGGAACAACTGGCCAAGTCATGGGTTACTACGATGGTAATACCGTCACAGCGATGTGGAACTATGCGCAGCACTACGCTATGAACGATAATTCCTTCAATACGACTTTTGGTCCATCAACACCAGGCGCACTCAATTTGATCTCTGGTCAAACTAACGGTGCCGTACCAGGTTCAGGCTTACCTAAAGCTGCCGATGGTACTTATGATGAATATACCGACGGCAACGGCAACACAGCCGCAACCTTAGTACCAGATGGCAATGGCGGCTTCACAGCAACCGATGATGATGATCCAACTGGCGATCTGTGCTCAAGCTCAACAACATTCTCTATGACAGGTAAAAACGTTGGCGATCTTCTGAATGCCAAGAACATCACTTGGGGCTTCTTTGAAGGTGGTTTTGACTTAACGCAAACAAATAGCAACGGCACGACAGGTTGTAAGCGTTCAACAACGTCAACCATTACCAACGTGAAAAAAGTCGATTACATTCCACATCATCAACCGTTCCAGTATTACGCATCGACAGCGAACCCAAACCACACTCGTCCAACCTCTCCTGCAGTCGTAGGTACAGCGAATGATGGCGGCGCAAATCACCAATATGACATTCATGATTTCTTCGATGCATTAGCAGTCAATAACTTGCCAGCGGTTAGTTTCTTGAAAGCACCAGGTTATCAAGATGGTCATGCTGGCTATTCTGATCCAATCGATGAACAAAACTTCGTCACCAACGTAATCAATAAGCTACAACAATCACCAGATTGGAGTAACACTGCTGTGGTCATCGTGTATGACGACTCTGACGGCTGGTACGATCATGCAAATAGCATCGTAAATGGATCTCACATTTCTGTTGCAGGTTTCGATCACCTTTCATCATGTACTTCTAGCAAAACTCCAGTTCTGCCAGGCGTTGACGGCGGGAAAGTAGCACAAGGTCGTTGTGGTTATGGTCCACGTCTACCATTACTTGTGATTTCTCCGTATGCAAAACAAAACTATGTTGACCATACATTGACTGATCAAACCTCTGTCTTGCGCTTCATCGAAGACAACTGGTTGAGTAGCCAACGTATTCCAGGTTCATTCGATGCCATTGCTGGTACGATTCAGAATATGTTTAACTTCAACATGTTCTCCAATCCACCAAATAACACACCGTATCTTCTGAATACGACAACTGGTCAACCTCAATAATCTTAAAGGTTAGCCATAACCTTTAAGCCATACCCATCGCCAGTAATCAAATTCGCGTCTGATCATTGGCGATGTTGTTTTTCTTCTGTATTCGACGAAGTGTTTAACCTATATTAATCAACAGATTTATTGATTAGAGATCAGATTCAAATCAACTCCTCTCTAGCAATGATAAAATACGAGTCAGCAAAAGCATGCTATTGAATTTAAGAAAAAATAAATCATCAGAAAATTCGCATCAGTTCACGGGAGCAACGTTGCACGCCCCTATTTCTTTGCTGACATTATTCACTGCTATCATGTTGAGCGGCTGTCATCCGCATCAAAATACACCATCACCAAATTCAGCGACCACAACAAATACAAATACGACCGAGCAAGCCAAATCAAAACAGCTCAGCTTCATGGCGCAAATTGGCAAAAAACTATTCTATGAACCGTCACTCTCCGCCTCAGGAAAAATGTCCTGTGCAAGCTGTCACAACCCAGATCATGCATTTGGTCCAGCCAATGATCTTGCAGTACAACTCGGTGGCCATGATTTAACATTACAAGGCGCTCGCGCAGTGCCCAAACTGACCTACATGCTGGAAACGCCAAACTTCAGTGTTGGGCCAGAAGACAGTGGTGGAAACGAGCCGCACACCACCACAAATGCACCTTCTAACGCGAGTCTTGCGACCTCTTCGCCACCCAATCCGAACCTGCTAGCGCGTACTGCATCAGGCGTATCAAAAGCCAGCAATAGTAATACAGCAGCGACAGCACTCGTGCCACAAGGTGGTTTTTTTTGGGATGGTCGTGCAGACACCTTGCAGGGTCAAGCGATCAGTCCGCTGCTTAACCCACTAGAAATGGGTAATAAATCCGCCGACGAGATCGTGAGGAAATTACAAAAACTTGCCTACATTAATGACTTTAAAACGCTTGCTGGATCAAATGTCATTAACGACAAAAAGCTGCTGTTATCTGAAGCCTTGTTTGCCATTGCTCGTTACGAATCCGAAGAAAAATCGTTCGCGCCTTACGACAGCAAATACGATCTGTATCTGCAAGGAAGAACAAAACTGAGCAATGCCGAAATGCGAGGCTTAAAACTGTTCGATGATCCGAAAAAAGGCAACTGTTCCTCTTGTCATCTCGATAAAACAACGCCTGATGGTCGCCCACCGATGTTTACCGATTATCAGTTTGAAGGACTCGGCGTACCACGTAATCCAGAAATAAAGGCCAACGCAAATCCACATTATTATGATCTTGGCATATGTGGCCCTTCTCGCACGGATGCTTACGCCAAACAAGACAGCAACTGTGGATTATTTAAAACACCGTCCCTACGCAATGTCGTGACTCGCCACGCATTCTTCCATAATGGCAAGTTCCATAATCTCGAAGATGTGATGCATTTCTACGTCGAACGTGATACCAATCCTGAAAAATTTTATCCGAAAAAAGCTGATAGCAGCATCGATAAGTTCAATGATTTACCCGCCAAGTACCGCGCAAACATTGACACCATTGATGCACCGTTTAATCGTAAACCTGGAGATAAGCCAGCGCTCAACGATGCTGAAATTAAAGACGTGATTGCGTTTCTAAATACATTGACTGATGGTTATAAATAAACTCACTTTTCACTTAAAGAAAGGGGCATTTAATCAAATAAATGCCCCTTTCTAATGACCAATACGGCGATGCTTTAGAACTTCTTCGTCACACCCAAATAATATCCGCGGAGCGCGCCAAATTGCGGCGCACCCACACCCACGCCAGAACCATCACGGATTTCATACACCTTATTCATCAAATTAACGATACTTAAACGCCCTTCCAAAGCCCCTAAAGCAGTCGTATTAAAGGTATGCGAA
>JASLFQ010000249.1 GCA_030150595.1 Aquirhabdus sp. | reverse complement strand
ATTTTATCGAGAGTTTTAGTCGCTAGTTGATAGTCGTGTGCCTTCAGCGACAAATGTGCCATATAAAATAAAGCAGGAATATAGTTCGGATCAACTTCAACCCAGTGTTTGGTAATCGCAAGACCACCATCGGTGTCATTATTTTCTAAAGCCACAGTCAATGCGCGCTCTAGAATCACAGGATCGTTCGTTTGTAATGCTTGAGCGCGATAGAGTACGACGCCTTTGTCGGTCATGCCTCGTGCTAAAGCAAGTTCAGCTGAAAATACATCGAGAAGTGCTGCTTGCGCAGTACTGGCTAGTATAGCTGTCAATAAAACAGAGCCGCGAATCAGGGTGTGATAGCGAATGCAATAAGACTTTGCTAAATCCAACTGGAGCAAACGAACCTCGCCATCTCAATGAGAAACTTTGTGGTAAATCAGGTGATCATTCATCGTGTTAATCATTTTGATTAAAAGCATTTCAATTTCACATACATCTTCAGCAATAACAGTTATAAATGCGTAAAGCAATGTTTGTATTTGCGCATCGCATATCGCACAATACCATATTTGCAAGTGGCAATCGACGCGCAATGGGTTTCTTTGCATTAGGCATCAATCATACCACCGCACCTTTGGCGTTACGCGAACAAGTCGCGTTTGTGCCAGAGCGCTTAGGTGACGCGCTTCGCCATGCTCAGAAGTTGGGTTTGACGGACGATTTGGTGATTGTATCAACTTGTAATCGTACAGAATTATATTGTATTACCGACTCACCCAGTGACTTGGCAGAATGGTTGGCGAGTACGCATGGGCTTTCGGTTGAGGCGTTAGTCGATCATCTTTATCAACACGGCGAAGAAGATGCGTTGATTCATTTGATGCGTGTTGCGAGTGGCATTGATTCCATGGTGCTCGGCGAGCCACAGATATTAGGTCAAGTCAAAAGTGCACTTCAATACGCGCGTGATGCAGGCACAGTGACACCAAAATTGGCACGAATTTTTGAACAAGTTTTTAGTGCTGCCAAAAAAGTACGCACTGAAACCGCAATTGGATCACAAGCTGTTTCCTTAGGTTTTGCTGTATTGCAATTAGCAAGACAGGTCTTTAGTGATTTAAGTGAAACGACTGTTTTGTTGGTCGCGGCTGGTGAGATGAATACTTTGGTTGGTCGACATTTGGCTGATCATGGCGTTAAAAAAATACTCATTTGTAATCGCGGTGTCGAGCGCGCAGAAAGCTTAGCCAATGAACTTAAGATTCACCTACCAGTCGAAGTCATCCCATTTGATCAATTAGAGTCAGCATTACAACGTGCCGATTTGGTGTCGTGTTCAACAGGGAGTATTCATCCGGTTGTGACACGCGAGATGGTTAGACGTGCATTAAAAGCCCGTCGCCATCGTCCAATGTTGATGGTAGATTTGGCGGTTCCTCGTGATATTGAGCCAAGTATTGATACTTTGGATGATGTGTTCTTATATACAGTTGATGATTTGCAACGAGTTATTGATGGGAATTTGGCTCAACGTCGGCAAGCAGCGGTTGAAGCTGAAGTGATGGTCAGTCAATTGGCTGCACAATATATTCAGGCGAGTCGGGTGCAGCAGGCGGGCCCAGTGATTGCACAATATCGCCAACAAATGGATGAAATTCGCCAACAAGAAGTGATCCGTGCCAAACATCTTTTAGAGCAGGGTATTGCAGTGGATGAAGTACTTGAGCGATTATCACAAGGTGTGATGGCAAAGCTCTTGCATCGACCTTCACAGTTGATTCGTGATGCGGCGATTGATGAAGACAGTGATCGTTTAGCCTGGATTACCAAGGGGTTAGGAAATGATGAATAAAACAATCAGCACCATAAAGCAAGTTACATTTGCTCAAAAAACAGCGTTATTTCTTTTCACTGGATTAGTTGGACTAAGTAGTGCGAACTTTGCTTGCGCTGCAGATTGGCAGTTTGATTTGAACAAGACCAGCGTGACTTTTGTGACTCCTCCGAGCGGGTTGACTCAAGTGACGGGGAGCTTTAGCAAGTTTGATGGTCAGATTACAGGCGATATTTTTGATCAAAAACATGTACAAATTAGTTTCACGGTTCAAGCTAATAGTGTTTCTACTGGCTTAGGTTGGCGTGATAGTACGCTAAAAGGAAGTTCGTTGTTTAATGCTGATAAATATCCAACGATCACATTTAAAAGCACAAATGTAACTCAAATTGATCCTGCTCATGTAATCATGCAGGGCGATTTGACGATGCTGGGCGTTACTAAACCGCTTAAAGTTAAAATCACTTTGGAAAAACCTAAAGTTGATCCTGTCACCAAAGTTGTGAGTATCAGCGCTACGTCGGATTCAGTAGTCAGTCGTTCAGATTGGGGAATGGATGGCTATAGCTCGTTTGTAGGAAATGATATTGCTGTACATATGACGGGTGTTATGGTGTCAAATAACGTGACGCCAGCTGATTTAGAAAAGGTTTTAAAGCACTAATGAATTGAAATCAAAAAGGACACGTTTGAACGTGTCCTTTTTGATTGGTGTAGAACTGAGAAAAGCTTATTTTTCGACGAAAGCGCGTTCAATCACATAGTCACCTGGATCACCCATGCGTGGTGAAACAACTAAGCCATGTTGATCCAATAGATCGCTGAGGTCTTTCAACATAGTTGGGCTACCACACATCATCGCGCGGTCAGTTTCACGATTGAAACGTGGCAAGCCAATATCTTCAAACAGTTTGCCATTTTCAATCAGCGTTGTAATACGACCTTGATTACGGAAAGGTTCGCGCGTTACTGTTGGGTAATAGATCAGTTTGTCTTTGACTAATTCTGCAAAGAATTCATCATTTGGCAAGATGTTCTCAATTAAGTCAGTGTATGCAAGTTCATTGACATGACGTACACCGTGAATGAGCACGACTTTTTCAAAACGTTCGTAGGTTTCTGGATCACGAATCAGCGATAGAAATGGTGCAAGCCCAGTTCCAGTTGACAACATATAAAGATTTTTACCAGGCAAAAGGTCATCAAGAACGAGCGTTCCTGTCGGCTTCTTGCTCATTAATAACTCATCACCCACTTTCAGATTCTGGAGTACAGATGTCAGCGGACCATCTTGAACTTTAATGGAGAAAAACTCCATTTCGTGTTCATAGTTCGCACTGGCGATGGAATAGGCACGCATCAATGGCTTGCCGTTCACTTCGAGTCCGATCATGACGAATTGACCATTCTTGAAGCGTAAGCCAGGATCGCGAGTAGATTTGAAACTGAATAACGTATCATTCCAATGATGCACATGAGTAATACGTTCGGAGTTAAATGCTGCCATAATGTCTCTATTCGTGTGGTGAATCGTATCGTGAATGCAGTCAGAAGCATTTTGAGAAAATGATTTTCAAAAAACAGTTTTCAACAAAATAGTTTCTGTTTAGGTGAGAAATTTATCTGGCGCTATTCTACCGAAAAGTTTTAGATGATAAACCTATTTCATTTTATTTTAGATATAAGTAAAAGTGATGAACAAAGTATTAAGATCAGTTAACAGACAACATATGGTATAAGTCGTCTGATTTCGATTACTATATAAAGACTTGTTTCAACAAAGATTTAATCGCGGAAAGCTAAAAAATACCAATTTTTTAGATCAATACTAGCTTCAATTTAGAGCGATCAATGACCCAAAATCATATTACGGTACCCATTATAGGCTATGTGCATACGCCTTTTGTTGAAAAGTTTGGAGTGCCGCGTCAACCGAATTTGGTTGATGTGGAGGGTGTAATTGAGTTTATTTCGCCTTATGATCAACCTGCTGCGTTTGAGGGGTTAGAGGGATTTAGTCATTTATGGCTCATTTGGCAGTTTCATCAGAATCGTGAATTAAAATCTTTAGCTGTCGTTGATGATTCGTCAGCAGCAAAATTATCACCGACACCAGAATCTTTTCGCGCGCAAATCCGACCGCCACGTTTAGGTGGCAATGAAAAAATTGGCGTTTTTGCATCGCGCAGTATGTATCGCCCGGCACCTCTTGGTTTATCTGCGGTACGATTAGATCGTATTGAGGTTGTGAATGGCCGAGTGCGTTTACATATTATTGGACCTGATTTGGTTGATGGGACGCCATTGATCGATTTAAAGCCTTATATTGCATATAGTGATTCAGTTGTGGATGCCGTGAGTGGTTTTGCGGTGGAAGCACCAGAAGTACATCCAGTGTATTGGACACGTGCCGCGCTCTGGCAGAAGCATCAATTAATTTCGTTGGGTGTATTAAGTAGCCACCAACTTCCATTGATTGAGCAAGTGCTTGCACTTGATCCTCGCCCTGCTTATCAAGAGGATGAATTGCGGGATTATGGGATGTCTTATGATCGCGTTAATATTCGTTTTGGCGTACAGTCAGGGGTAATCTGGATTAAAGAATTGACCGCGCGGTAGTGGTAAAAGTGATTCAGTGAAATTGTTTTGAAAAAAATAGACATGGAATGTATGTGATGACGGCAAAGAAAAAGTTTTCAATTCAGGTCGATGTGCGCTGGTGTTTGGAACAGTTGCTCCATGATGGGCGCATTACGCAACGTGATGTGAACTTAGTGACAACAACGGCACGACGTAAAGAGCAGTTACATTGGCATCCGCTGATGATTATTGCTGATTTTAAATTGGTCGACTTAGCAGCCATGAATGCGCAGACTTTGGCGCCAAAACTTACTATTGATGTATTAACACAATGGCTTGCGCAAAAAGCGGATATGCCTGTCTACCGGATTGATCCTTTAAAGGTCAATGTGCCCGCAGTCACTGCCATTATGTCGTTAGAGTTTGCAGAACGTCACAAGATTCTAGCTGTTGCGGTAGATGCGGAAACAGTCACGATAGGAAGTGATCAACCATTTTACGAAGATTGGGTTGATAATCTGGCACATACGCTTCAGCCGCGTAAAATTAAACGCGTGATGTTGAACCCAGAGCAACTGGTGCGTTATCTGGCTGAGTTCTACCAAGTGACGCGTGCGATTGCTGGTGCAAAAGGCAGTGGAACAGAAGCCACTGCGAAAGGTGTTGAGGCACTCTTACAGCTTGGGGATATGCAAAATCCTGATGCAAATGATCAGCATATCGTGCGTATTGTGGATTGGCTCTTGCAATATGCGTTTGATCAGCGCGCCAGTGATATTCATCTGGAGCCGCGTCGCGAGGCTGGACGCGTACGATTTCGGATTGATGGCGTGTTGCATACGGTGTACGACATGCCAGGGCCGATTCTGTTAGCAGTCGTGTCTCGGATCAAAATTCTCGGTCGATTAAATGTTGCTGAAAAACGTAAGCCACAAGATGGTCGCCTGAAAACACGTACGCCTAAGGGTTTGGAAACAGAATTGCGTTTATCGACTTTGCCAACTGCATTTGGCGAAAAATTGGTTATGCGTATTTTTGACCCTGAAGTGTTGGTGCGTTCATTTGAACAGCTCGGTCTAAGTGGAGATGACCTCGCAAAATGGAAAGAAATGGCATCACATCCGAATGGTATTATTCTGGTGACTGGCCCAACGGGATCAGGAAAAACAACAACGCTTTATTCAACGCTAAAACAACTTGCCACTGATCAGGTCAATGTTTGTACGATTGAAGATCCAATTGAAATGATCGAACCGAGCTTCAATCAAATGCAAGTACAAGGCATGATTGAACTAGGTTTCGCTGAGGGTGTACGTGCACTCATGCGGCAAGACCCTGATATTATTATGATTGGTGAGGTGCGTGATCATGAGACCGCTGATATGGCAATTCAAGCGGCATTGACAGGTCACTTAGTGTTATCGACATTGCATACCAATGATGCGCCGAGTTCTTTGACGCGTTTGCATGATTTGGGCGTTCAGCCATTTTTGACCTCTGCAACGATTCTGGGTGTGATGGCTCAACGTCTGGTGAGAACACTCTGTCCTGAGTGTAAGACTCAAATTCCTACAGATGTTGAGGTTTGGAATAAATTAGTCAGTCCATGGAAAAGTGAAGTTCCTACTAAAATTTATAAAGCGGTCGGTTGTGAGCAATGTCGCGGAACGGGTTATCGCGGACGAATGGGTGTTTATGAGATTTTAGTGCTGACTACTGAAATGAAACGGATTATTGGTGATGGTGGTACGTTGAATCAGATCAAACAGCAAGCATATCGTGAAGGATTATTGCCTTTGCGTTTAGCTGGGGCTCGTCGTGTTGCTGAAGGAGTGACTACACTTGAAGAAGTGATGCGTGTTGTGCCACTCAGTTAAGAAATATGTTACATGAAACGCAATTTGATAAATTTTTGCATTTGAAAAGAGGATCAGCATTTGTTTGATTACTTAGTGTTTATTGGTCGTTTTCAGCCATTTCATTTAGGGCACTTGGCTGTGGTGAAGACGGCTTTAGCGCAAAGCAAACAGGTGATTATGCTCATTGGTTCAGCAGGGCAACCTCGTAGTACGAGAAATGTTTTTAATTTTAATGAACGTGCACAAATGATTTCAGCTGCATTTGATGCAGACGATGCCGCTCGCATTCGTTGTGTCCCGTTAGTTGATATTCTTTATAACGATACGCGCTGGGTACAGTCCGTTGAGCAAGCCGTTGAATCTGTGACAGGCGACAATTCATCTCATCGCATTGGGTTGATTGGGCACTATAAAGATAAGACTTCTTATTATTTATCCCTTTTTCCAAATTGGATACCAGTTTCAGTTGATAGTTATCACGGCATTTCCGCAACACC